>JASFLL010000263.1:0-3816 GCA_050118115.1 Thioalkalispiraceae bacterium | reverse complement strand
GTGTGTTTGCCTGCGAACCGGAATGGGCGGCACTCACCAAAGAACTGGCCCAGGACAAGGTCAGCATCTATACCGCAACCAATGCCTTTCAGGACCCCCATCACGTGCAGGCACGACCTTCACTGATTGCCAAAATGCGCCGTGCGGATCTACTGGTTTGCAGTGGCGCTGAACTTGAGATCGGCTGGTTGCCGTTGCTGTTGCGCCAGTCATCCAATGACAAGGTGCAGACCGGACAACCCGGTTACTTTGAAGCGGCTATGCAGGTCCCGCGCCTGGAAGTGCCGGCCCAGGTAGATCGCAGCATGGGTGATGTGCATGCCAAGGGCAATCCCCATGTGCAACTGGATCCGCATCGCATCGCCACGATTGCAGAGAAACTGAACGAACGACTGAGCCAGCTGGACCCGGATAACAAATCGTTTTATCAACAACGATATAATGACTTTAACGCGCGCTGGCAAAAAGCAATTAAGCAATGGGAAGCTAAAGCAGCACCGCTTAAAGATGTGCCGGTTGCGGTGTATCACAAAGGTTACGTATACCTGTTCTCGTGGCTGGGGATCAGGGAAATCGTGGCGCTGGAACCCAAACCCGGTTTACCCCCCAGTGCCGGTTACCTTGCCGAGGTTAAACAGAAGATCACCAAACAACCTGTAAAGATGGTGTTGTACAGCGCCTATCAAAGTGATCAGGCGTCCAGATGGCTTGGCCAAAACGCACATATCCCGGTGGTGAAATTACCCTTTACCGTTGGCGGAAGTGATAAAGCTACGGATCTGTTTGGTTTATTTGATGACACGATTAATCGTTTACTGAGTGGATTGAAATCATGAGTGATGTTGACTGGAGCATATTGTTCCCGGCCTTGTTCACCGGCCTGTTAGTGTTATTGACCCATGTACCCCTGGGCCAGCGAGTGCTTGAACGCGGCATTATCTTTATCGACCTGGCGGTGGCGCAAATCGCCGGACTGGGTGTCATCAGTGCGCAGATGTTTGAAGTGCAAACCCATGGCTTTACCGTGCAGTTGATCGCCACTGGTAGTGCCCTGCTAGGCGCGCTCGGTTTGTATTTTATCGAGCGGCGCTGGCCGGCCGTGCAGGAGGCCCTGATCGGTCTGACCTTTGTGCTGGCTGCGTCAGCGGTGATGCTGGTGGTTGCGCATCACCCGCAAGGTGCCCATGAGATCGATGAGTTATTCAACGGCCAGATCCTGTGGGTCAACTTTGCCCAGCTCATCCCCGTGGGTATCCTGTACGCAATTGTTTTGTTGTTATGGTTTTTACCGCTATGGCATTCACAACGTCTGAAATTTTATGTGTTGTTCGCCCTGTCGGTTACCGCCTCGGTGCAACTGGTTGGGGTCTACCTGGTGTTTGCCAGCCTGATTGTACCGGCGCTGGCGGTACGCCGTATAAAAAAACATGCGTTATGGATTGGTTACCTGGTCGGTGCCACCGGTTACCTGGCTGGACTGGTGGGCTCGTCGTTATTCGACCTGCCTAGTGGCCCCTTGATCGTCTGGTGTCTGCTCGTCTGTGCGGTGTTATTTTTATTATTCCAGCGTGGCAATGGCCTGGCACATGTTGGTGACTAAATAAAAAGCCCATGCGCAAAGGCATGGGCTTTTGCTTCCTTGCCAGCAAGCTAACCGCCGCCTAGAAGTTGTAGTTCACCCGCAACAGGTGACGAGAGAAGTTGCTATCGACATCAGTCGGTACCGCACTGTTTTGCACATCCGCATAAATGTACTCGGCATCGATCATCTCGTTAAGCGCATAGGTCAGGACAAAGTTTGTCTCGTCGATATCCGTGGTGGCTTTGTTGGCATCTTCAAAATGGCCACGCAGGATAGCAAGGACAAGTGCCTGGTTAACTGGATATTCAAGACTGAGCAGCCAGGCCTTTGCATCGGTTTTACCTGCGATGTTTATTTCGTCCAGCGAGGTAAAGAAGCTGCCACAGCCACACAGTCCCACACTCGCCGATTTGCCGGGATCATTCGAGGTTTTATTGTAGGCCGCCCCTAATTTCACGACATCAAAATCATAGCCAAGCTTCAAACCCCAGGCCGAGCCATCGGTGCCGGAGCCATTTTTTTCATTGAAGTCAGCGTATTGCACGCCACCTTCCAGATGACCGTTGTTATAGATTGCATCGGCATAAAGCAGGCTAAAGGCATTGTCAAAATCATAGTACCAGCCCTGAAATGTGTGGTGGGCCTTCATTTTATATGTCGCACCCAGGGCAATAGCACCATCACCGCCGACATCTTTGAACTTACCCGGATCCCCACCGGAGGCAAAGCCGGCCCACTTGGTAGCACGCCCCCCCTGCAGGGAAAGATTGCTTAACGGCTGGTACCAGAACCAGGCGGCTTCATAGGTATGGGGCAATATTCGAATAGCGTCGGTGTTGATAAAAGGGGTATCCAGTTGTTGACGGCCCCAGCGGAGGGAACCGTTTGACCAGGAGTAATCAAGATAGGCTTCACCCAGATAGGCATAAGAATCACCATTGTCATCAAAGAAGTCGCCATTCAACTCGCCTGCCGCTTCATCGCCACTTAAGGCAGCGATCTTCTCCGAGAAATAAGGGGCCAGGCCCAGGCGAACTCCTCGCCACTGCCTGGTTTCCAGTTTGATCTGGCCACCAATGGCGCCGGCGGAGGTGGTAGGACTGCCCGCTACATCCGGGTCCTGGTGGATATAACCAAACCGGAACTGGCCGCTGGTATTAATACCACGCATGGCATCTTCAAATGAATCGGCATCGGCTGCATTGGCCACCGGCGTCGTCCCCAATAAGGCCAGGGCGAGCATAACCCATGGCAACCGCTGCTTATTTAATACTGCTTTGAGTTTCATCTGTTTCCCTTAACACAAGTTTGTCCCGAGACACGTGTTCTCAGGGGTGGTTATAAATAAAGCCACAAATGATAATGATTCTCATTAACATTTACAACTTTATCTTTTTCCTGCTGGCTGTAGCACACCTGTGTAATGGCCGTTCCAGTGATTTATTACAACTGATTCAATTAGTTGCGGTACCTTTTAATAGCGCATAGACTTTCGGGGATGCCACGACCTCGTTCACTTTCACTGCCTCTTGAGCAAGCCCCGGACAGTATTTGCATTCTGCGCTTATCAGCGCTGGGTGATGTCACGCATGTCCTGCCTACTATCCGCAGCATCCAGAAGCAGTGGCCGACGACGAAAATTACCTGGATCATTGGCAAACTGGAACTGCAATTGGTAGACGCCATCCGCGATATCGAATTTATCGTGTTCGATAAATCCATTGGGCGCGCTGCATTTCGAGAATTACGCAAACAGTTAAAGGGCCGACGTTTCGATGTGTTGTTACTGATGCAACTCTCACTGCGCGCCAGCCTGGCCAGCCGGATAATCAAGGCGGACATCCGCCTGGGATTCGATAAAGCGCGTTCGCGTAATTTACACAGCCTGTTTATCAATCATCGTATCCAGCCGAATACGATACGCCAGCATGTACTCGACAGTTTTCTCGAATTTGCCCATGCCCTGGGGATTAAAGAAGATGTCATTGAATGGAACATTCCCTGCCGCCGCGATCCGGTGCGTATCCGCGAAAATTTCAAACACAACAAGTTTATCGCCATCAATCCCTGCTCCAGTGCCCACACCCATGCCTGGCGCAGCTGGCCCATCGCCTCCTATGCAAAGTTGATCGATTTTATAATTGAAGAATATGACATCCCGGTGGTGCTGACCGGTGGACCGGCCGATTATGAAGTCAAATACGGCGAAGCTATTTATGAACAGGCGATACATA
>JASFLL010000262.1:0-3836 GCA_050118115.1 Thioalkalispiraceae bacterium | reverse complement strand
GGTGTCGTCTTTGTGTTGGCCAGAAAACATTGTTTCAAATCCGAGATCGAGGCCAGCAAGGGATCGATCGACAGATACTGCTCAAAGGCCCGAACATAACTAATTGTCACTGCCGGCCTGGTTAATTTGTCCACCAGCAAGTCTGTCAACAGTTGTTCGACTTCCCGCATTAAATCTTCCAACTCAAAACCATGTCGATACCATTCCAGCATGGTAAATTCAGGTTGATGGCGCTTGCCTTTTTCCCCGGCACGAAACACCCGGGTAATCTGGAATATGTCACCTGCACCGGCGGCCAGTAAACGCTTCATGGCCAGCTCAGGGGAAGTAATCAAATACGAACGCGAATTGTCCAGAGCATTCGTCACTTCAAATTGATCCAGGTGAACCTCCGTACTGCCCATCGAGCACATGATCGGTGTTTCAACTTCCAGCACATCACGCGCATAAAAAAAAGAACGCGTCTGTTGTAACAAACGCGCTCTTGATTTGAGTGTGGCCAGACTGGCGCCTGGTTGCCAGTCTGAAGTTTCGGTGTCGTTATTCTTTGGCACGGCCCAGATATTCACCGTTACGGGTATCCACTTTGATAATGTCACCTTCTTCGAGGAATAAGGGCACCTTCACCACGGCACCGGTCTCACATGTGGCAGGCTTGGTACCACCGCTGGCCGTATCACCCCGCACACCCGGGTCCGTTTCAACAATCGTCAAGGTGACATGGTTTGGTGGTGTCACCGCAATGGGCACATCATTCCAGAGTGTCACCACGCACATATCCTGTTCTTTGAGCCATTGAACATTGTCGCCGACGGCCGCCTGGTCTGCACCTACCTGCTCGAAGGTCTCCGGATGCATAAAGTACCAGGCATCGCCATCGTTATACAGGTACTGCATGTCAGTATCCACGACATCTGCCGCCTCAACAGATTCACCTGATTTATAAGTCTTCTCCAGCACACGGCCCGTTTTCAGGTTACGGATTTTGACGCGGTTAAAGGCCTGCCCCTTACCGGGTTTAACGAATTCATTTTCGATAATGCTACAGGGATCGCCGTCAATCATAATTTTTAGACCGCCCCGAAATTCATTTGTGCTATAGCTTGCCATGTAATACCTTCTCAATACTTGGTGAAAAATCTGGCTGCCTATGATAACGAAAACTGCACGCTCATTGCATACTCAAAATGCGTATCCGGAACAAAATCCTGCTGTCAGCAAGTGGCAAACCTCTCTGGCCGAAGCCATCCGGGACCCGCTAGAACTGCTTGAACAGCTGGATCTGCCCCTGAGTCTGGCTGAAAAAATCCAGCAACAACCAGCCTTTCCCTTACGGGTGACCCAGAGTTTCCTGCAACGCATGCAGCGGGGTAATCTGCATGACCCGCTGCTTCGACAGGTATTGCCACTCGCTTCTGAGTCAGATTTTGAAGACTGGGGGAGCCAGGATCCCGTGGCTGACCATGCTGCCATGCAAAGCCCTGGGCTGTTACACAAGTATGCGGGCCGTGTGCTTTTGGTCAGTACTGCAGCCTGTGCGATTCATTGCCGCTATTGTTTCCGACAACATTTTGCGTATCGACAGGCTAACCCCCTGGGTAACCAGTGGCCGGCCACCCTCAGCTATCTGGGCGCACATCGGGATATCCACGAAATCATCCTGAGCGGTGGTGATCCACTGAGTCTCAATGATGAGCGTTTGAGTAACATTGTCCATCAACTGGAGCAGCTCGATCACATCAGAACCCTGCGCATCCATACCCGTTTGCCCGTAGTGCTGCCTGAACGCATCGATAACCAACTTCTTGAGTGGGTGACAAACAGTCGCCTGAATATCGTGTTCGTCTTACATATCAATCACCCCAATGAAATTAACGGCGAACTACACTCCGCCCTGCGGCATTTACAGCGTCCAGGGATCACGCTACTGAATCAGTCCGTGCTACTGAAGGGAGTCAATGACAACAGCGAAACCCTGATTGCACTCAGCCATAAGCTGTTCGCCAGCGGGGTCCTGCCCTACTACCTTCACCAGCTCGATAAGGTCCGCGGGGCAGCACATTTCGAGGTCAGTGAATCAGAAGGTCGGGATTTGCTCAGGGTGATAAGCGGGGCACTACCGGGATACCTGGTCCCGAAATACGTCAAGGAGATTCCCGGAGAAGCCGCTAAGTCCCCGATTCTACGGTAAAATACCACTCATCCTCTTTAACGAGCCGCCGACATATATAACCATAGTCAGCTACAATAGTCCGGTTGAAAATGACGCCAACGGCTAACCTGAGACTGTCTGGCTGGAACGATAACAAATAGAAATGAGGTAACTGTCATTGTCCAAAATACTGGGACTCGCCATTCCGGAACTTGTCAAACCTGACAAGGACCACTTTGACCTGCGCCAGAAAAATGTCGATGAATGGCTGGACAATCTACCACGCGCCAATATTGGTGAAACCGCCCGCCGCGTGTTCGAGACACTGGTGGAAGTTAACCAATTTAAACATCCCCATCAAAACCGCATGTACTTCCTGGAGCACCTGCGTGAAACCGTCATGTACGTCACCGATGCCATGAAACGTCATTTCGTCGGTATCAATGCACCGCTACCCCTGAAAAACCAGAAAATCGTGGCAGCTACACGCGAAATACATCACGCCATGGCCATCGGTTACATGATCGCAATTGAAAACTACCTCAGCTCCAGCCTGTTCTTTTCAGATAACAAGATGCTGGCAACCATGATCCAGCGTGCACTTTCATCCCTGGGTAAAGTCCTGCTGACAAGTTATCAAACTTATACACCTTATCCTGCCAATATCTGGTCACAAATACATAAACTGTACGCCGCAGCAGAACATCACAAGCTACTGAGTATGACGATCGTTGATGATCAGAACATTCACAATGTAAAAACAAATATCAATTCCGAGTATATTCGTATCCTGCTGGTTGCCCTGACGTCACCCTATCGCTTGCGTCATGGCGAAGCAGGCAAGATTTATTCTGTTGTGGAACGCTGGACAGGGAAAAGCAAGCTCAGAACGGCGGAAAACATTACCAAGTCGAACACCCTGTTTGCAGTCAACCTGGCCTCCGATGATCCACCCCGTAATTATTCTCTGATGACAGATGGCTGTAAAAGCGAATACTGCCGTATCCTGGATAGTACCGCCCTGACCAAAGCCATTCGCAAAGACTTAAAACACGGGTTCAAGACAGGTGAAACAACCATTACCAGTATTGAAATGAATCGCCCGGACCTTTCACAGGATCTGATGAAACGTTTATTGATCGCCTGGTGTATTCTTCCAAAACGCAGTTTCTCCCGGAGTGAAACGGAGGAACCCGTGCAGGTGACAATGGGACTTACCAGTACCCACCAGGTCATCATCAATGGTGACCAGGCTGAAAGTAATGCGGATGAGCTCTTCAAGCATACCGCTCAATACGAAGCCAATAATGTCAAAAATTCCATTGCCGACAAGCAACCGGATGTCTGGGAAATGATCTATTTTCCCTCGGAAACCGAGGGTATGGAGTTACTCGAAGAGCAGTTACATAAAGACCAGGGTTCTGAAAATAAAACGAAAAAACCCGGCATTCCGGTAGAGACCTGGATGGTCCTGAATGAAAGTGCTCGTGGCTATTGCATCCAGTCAATGAACCACCCGAAAAGCCGAGCCCAGGTAGGTGAATTGATCGGCGTCCGCCGGCAAACAGCAAATGCGACCTGGAAATGGGGAGTGGGGGTAATCCGCTGGTTACGGTCAGAGCCAAACAGGGGGTTACTGATGGGCATAGAGCTGCTTACACCGGACGCTGCAGCAATTGGGCTA
>JASFLL010000261.1:0-3840 GCA_050118115.1 Thioalkalispiraceae bacterium | reverse complement strand
CCTCTAGCAAGAAAGTTGAAGTATCTGATGTTGCCTTTGCGCGTGACTATAACGAAGGTCTGGTTCATCAGGTCGTAACGGCTTATCTGGCTGGCGCACGTCAGGGAACTCGTGGTCAAAAGACACGTTCTGAAGTACGCGGCGGTGGTGCCAAGCCCTTTCGTCAGAAAGGAACAGGTCGTGCACGTGCCGGTACGATTCGCAGTCCATTATGGCGCAGCGGTGGTGTGACCTTCGCAGCGAAAAACCAGGACTGGTCACAGAAAGTAAATCGTAAACAATACCGTGCTGGTATGCAGGCTATTTTGTCTGAGCTGGTACGTCAGGATCGCCTGGTTGTTGTCGATAAAATTGAAATTGCAGAGCCTAAGACCAAGCTGCTTGTAGATCAGCTGAATAAACTGGGTCTTGATAGTGTGGCTATCGTTGTCGATGACATGGATCAGAATCTGTTTCTGGCAGCGCGCAACCTGCACAAAGTGGGTCTAAGTGAAGCTGGTGTCATCGATCCATTGAACCTGGTTCGTTTCGATAAGGTTTTGGTTACCATACCTGCTCTGAAAAAACTTGAGGAGATGTTCGCATGAACCAGGAACGTTTAATGAAAGTGTTGCTGGAACCACATATCTCTGAAAAGAGTACCAATGTGGCAGAGCAGGGCAATCAGGTTGTTTTCAAGGTAACAACTGATGCGACGAAATCTGAAATTAAACAGGCGGTTGAGAAACTGTTTAATGTCACCGTAGAAGGTGTGCAGGTTTCAAATACCAAGGGCAAGACAAAGCGTACACGTTTTGGCATTGGTAAACGTAAAGACTGGAAAAAAGCCTATGTTCGTTTGAGCGAAGGCAATGATATTAATTTCTTAGGAACAGAATAAAATGGCTGTTGTAAAGGCAAAACCAACATCTGCGGGTCGCCGTTTTGTAGTTACTACAAAACGAGACAACTTGCATAAAGGTGCACCTCATGCTGCGTTAACCGAGAAGAAATCCAAGAGCGGTGGTCGCAACAACATGGGTCGCATTACCACTCGTCATCGTGGCGGTGGTCACAAGCAGTTGTACCGTGTAATTGATTTCAAGCGTTCTAAAGATGGTATTCCTGCCAAGGTTGAGCGTCTTGAGTATGATCCGAATCGTAGCGCGCATATTGCATTGATGCTTTATGCAGATGGTGAGCGCCGTTACATCATTGCCACCAGAAAAATGAATGTTGGTGATGAGTTGGTTTCTGGTCAGGATGCACCTATTAAAGACGGTAATTGCCTGCCATTACGCAACATCCCGGTCGGTACCGTGGTGCATGCTATAGAACTTCGTCCTGGCAAAGGCGCGCAAATGGCACGTAGTGCCGGTGCCGCGGTTCAATTGGTAGCACGTGAAGGGCATCATGCCACATTACGTTTGCGCTCTGGTGAGATGCGCAAGGTACACATTGATTGTCGTGCCACAGTAGGTGAAGTCAGCAATTCTGAACACAACCTTCGCAAACTGGGTAAAGCGGGTGCAACTCGCTGGCGCGGAATTCGTCCGACTGTTCGTGGTGTTGCCATGAACCCGGTTGATCACCCGCACGGTGGTGGTGAAGGGCGTTCATCAGGTGGTCGTCATCCATGTACTCCATGGGGTGTGCCGACTAAAGGTTACAAAACTCGTAAGAACAAGCGTACTGACAAGTTGATTGTACGCCGTCGAAACAAAAAGTAAGGGATAGATAAATACTATGCCACGTTCGATTAAAAAAGGCCCTTTTATTGATTTGCACCTGCTAAAGAAGGTGCAGTCAGCACAAACCGAGGGTAACAAGCGACCAATTAAAACCTGGTCACGTCGCTCAATGATTGTACCGGACATGATCGGTTTAACGATTGCTGTACACAATGGTCGTCAGCACGTTCCGGTCCTGGTTAGTGAAAACATGATTGGTCACAAGTTAGGTGAGTTTGCGCCCACACGTACCTATAGAGGTCACGTGGCAGACAAGAAGGCCAAGTAAGAGGGTAAGAAGATGGAAGTTGCAGCAAAATTACGATATGCGCGTATTTCGGCACAGAAGGTTCGCCTTGTGGCTGATCAGGTACGCGGCAAGCCGGTTGAGCAGGCTTTGCAATTGCTTAGCTTTAGCCCCAAGAAAGCAGCCGCCATTGTTAAGAAGGTTTTGGAATCTGCGATTGCTAATGCAGAGCACAACGAAGGTGCTGATATCGATGAGTTAAAGGTAAGCACTATTTATGTTGATGATGGCCCAAGTATGCGTCGCTGGAAAGCGCGTGCAAAAGGTCGTGTTAACCATATTATCAAGCGCACCAGTCACGTTACCGTGATGGTGGGAGACAATTAAGAGAGTAACTTATGGGTCAAAAAGTCCATCCAACAGGAATGCGTCTGGGTATTGTCACTGACTATACCTCGAAGTGGTATGCAGACTCGCGTGATTATGCGAACTATTTAAATTCAGATATCGAAGTACGTAAGTTTCTGAAAAAGAGATTGTCGCAGGCCTCTGTCAGCAAGATCACTATCGAACGTACAGCAGGCAATGCCAATATCACTATATATACAGCACGTCCTGGGCTGGTAATTGGTAAAAAAGGTGAAGATATTGAGCGTCTTCGCCAGGAAGTGACTCGTATGATGGGCCTGCCAGCGGTTCACATGAATATTGAAGAGATTCGCAAACCTGAACTGGATGCGACTCTGGTAGCTGAAGGTATTGCTCAGCAACTGGAACGCCGGATTATGTTCCGCCGTGCCATGAAGCGAGCGGTAACCAATACCCTGCGCCTGGGTGCTCAGGGTATTAAGGTAACTGTATCAGGACGTTTGAATGGCGCGGAAATCGCGCGTACTGAATGGTATCGTGAAGGTCGTATTCCTTTGCATACCCTGCGTGCAGATATTGATTATGGTACTGCCGAGGCCTTGACCACATACGGCATCATTGGTGTGAAAGTGTGGATCTTCAAAGGCGAAGTGATTGGTAAAAAAGAAGAGGAAGAAGTCAGCGCAGCCTAAGTTGTGTTGAATAGGAGTTGAATAATGCTACAACCGAAGCGTACAAAATTTCGCAAACAGCAAAAGATGCGCAACCGCGGTCTGGCGAATCGAGGCAACAAAGTTAGCTTTGGTGAGTTCGGTTTAAAGGCTGTGGGACGTGGTCGCATTACAGCGCGCCAGATTGAGGCTGCGCGTCGTGCCATGACTCGTCACATCAAGCGTGGTGGAAAAATCTGGATTCGTATTTTTCCCGATAAGCCCATCACCAAGAAGCCTCTTGAAGTACGTCAGGGCAAGGGTAAGGGTAGTGTTGAATATTGGGTGGCACAGATTCAGCCAGGCCGTATGTTGTATGAAATGGAAGGTGTGACTGAAGAGATCGCGCGCGAAGCATTTCAGCTTGCAGCTGCCAAGTTGCCAATACAAACCACATTCGTAACGCGGACGGTAATGTAATGAAAGCCAGTGAAATGCGAGAAAAGAATGTTGATGAGTTGAACAAAGAACTCATAGCACTTCTTGAAGAACAGTTTAAATTGCGTATGCAAAAGGGTACGGGCCAATTGGCGCGTCCTCATCAAATGAAAGATGTACGTCGTAATATCGCGCGAGTCAAAACGATTCTGCGTGAAAAAGCAGGTAGTCAAGCATGAGCGAAGAAAAGCGGAAAATAGAACGTAAAGTTCAAGGTCGTGTAGTTAGCGACAAAATGGACAAAGGTATCACTGTGCTGGTTGAGCGTCGTGTAAAGCACCCTGTTTATGGAAAATTTGTGCGCAAATCTACCAAGTTGCATGCACATGATGAAAATAATGAATGTAAAGAGGGCGATGTAGTGATG
>JASFLL010000260.1:0-3863 GCA_050118115.1 Thioalkalispiraceae bacterium | reverse complement strand
AACGTATTGGTAAACTTTCGCCGGTTAGTAGTGATTCATCGACACTTGAACTACCTTCAATAATAAGGCCATCAGCCGGAATACTTTCACCCGGTTTAACGATAATTCGATCACCCTTTTGCAATTCACTCACAGCAATAACGTTTTGTTCGTCTCCTTCGATACGAGTAGCCATTGCCGGAATCAATTTAACCAGTTCTTCAGCGGCACGCCCAGCACGTTGCCTTGCCATCATTTCAAGATAACGACCAGTTAACAGGAAAAAGGTAAACATGGTAACGGAATCAAAATAAACTTCACCGCTATTAGTGACGGTCCCCCAGAGACTGGCCAGGTATGTGCCGCCAATTGCTAAAGCAACAGGTACATCCATACCCAGTACTTTCATTTTCAAATCACGCCATGCAGCTATAAAAAATGGACGTGCTGAATACAGCAGTACGGGTGTAGCTATTAATAAACTTACCCAGCGCAGGAAACGTTCAAGATTGACATCCATTCCCTGATAATCCCCGGCATAAAGTGCCACCGCCAGCATCATAATCTGCATGGCGCCAAAGCCGGATACCGCCAGACGCCGAATCGCCAAGGAACGCTCTTTTTTGAAAAGCTGCTCCTGGCGGTTCGGATCAAGGGGATGAGCACGATAGCCTATCTCTGAAATTGCCTTGAGTATCTGGCTAAGTTTAATTTGCTCATTATTCCATTCGACCTGGGCGCGGTGTGTCGAATAATTGACCTGAAATTTTTGAACACCCGGGAGTTGCATTACATGCCGTTCACTTAACCAGACGCATGCAGCACAGACGATCCCTTCTAGAATTAAGGCCGCCTGTTTATAGTGACCATCAGCCCCAGTGTCGCGAACGAAATTCTTCTGAATTGCAGACTTGTCATACAGCTCAAAATTAGACAATTCTTCAGGAACAAGTTGACGGGATAACTTGGAATTTTCGGTACGATACTGATAAAAGTCAGTCAACCCATTATCAACGATTGCCTGCGCCACGGCCTGACAGCCCGGGCAACACATAGGTTGGCTAACTCCGTTTATAACAACTGGATAGTTGGCCCCTTTCGGGACAGGTAAATCACAATGAAAACAGCGCTGGCTATCTTCGCTCATTAGCTTCCTTGATGAATTGTAGTACGTGTACGCATCTCGTACTGGTCCGGGCCATGTTGAATGTTCAGGATCATACCCCAGTCGCCAGGATTCATCAGGGTAAGATCCGTGGCGTAAAGTCCACTTTTATCAGTAGTTAGTTTATGTATTTGGTCCAGGTTCATATCTGCGGGATACATGAATCGTGCAGTTACTTTTGCATTTTCCAGGAAACGCCCTTGTGCATCTTTGATCTCGACATATAAAGTATTCCGTACCCCTGCCTGCGCTTCATTTTTCCATCCGAGCTTAATCGACCAGCCTAACTCTTTCTGGTGCCGGCGCTTCTCCTGATAAATATTAAACTGAGCCGTTTTTTCACGGAAGTCATGGCTAACAGTACCAGGAAATATTGAGTGGACATTTCCGCTGCTGCTAGGTTCAGGCAGGACCCGTTTTACCCATGCGTTACTCATTCCATTTTCTGCCAGTAACACCAATACCGAATCTGTCACGATGATAACGCCAAAAAACAAAAATATGGTAACCGGAGCCCAATGGAACTTCGATTTTCCACGTTTTTGACTGGTTACTATCCACATTCCATACACGCTCAGCAGGTAGAGGGCTATATGTATTGCGAAAACATCTCCACCCGGCCAGTCCAGTATGGCTATCGAGCCATAAATCATGCTAACCAGAATAGCAAGGATGCCACCCAACGTGGACGTAGGTAGCTTGAACAGCTTCAGTGCGATCGCATAAATCGCTATGATGGCGAAAATACCTGCTGGAATACTAATTATTAAATTCATACAAAAATCCTATCTAACTGGTTTACTCCGGTAAAAATATCTGTGCTTCTGTATTTATGTGTTCATCATTCGTCTTATTCACCAGCACAAACTGAAAACCTTCTTTGTCATCATCAATAAGCTCAGGATCTACTGTGACACGTGCGCTAAGGGTAAGGCTCTGTCCTCCCTGGATGGTAAATACATCTGAAGGCTTTACTTCCAGTCTTGCCTGTTCAAGACCACTCATTGATAAGTAATAATCCTGTGGTTTATCCTGCTTGTTAAATACCTTGATGCTATATCGATTCTGAATATGACCACTCGCCAATGTAATATATAACGGCTGACGAACCTGCCGAACATGCAGCTCCATATCCTTCCGATTCACAATTGCAGTGATCAGTACACTGGTTACAATGATCAGGGCAATGGCATAACCAATATTTTTAAATTTGAAAAGTCTATGTGGCTTGTTTTCAAGCTGGTTCTCAGAGGTATACTTAATCAACCCCCGCGGGTACTTGATCGTATCCATCATGGTATTACATGCATCTATACATAGTGCACATGATATACATTGATACTGTAAACCATTCCTGATATCTATTCCCACCGGGCAGACCTGCACACAATATCCACAATCTATGCAATCTCCCAGGCCATTTTCCTGGCGGTACTCATGGGGTAAATTTTCCTTGCTAGGTTTACAGCGCCCATTTGAGCATTCGCCTCGCCCTTCATCATAAGCTACCACCATTGTATCTTTATCAAACATGGCACTCTGGAACCGCGCATATGGGCACATATAGGTACATACTTGCTCGCGCGCCAGCCCTGCCATGACCAGCGTCGTCATGGTCAGAAATACCGTGGTTGCATAAGCTGGAAAAGGCGCCTGTCCGCTAAAAAAGTCTCTGATCAGCTGACCGGACTCACCCCAATACAATGTAAATGATAACCCTGTCCAGAATGCCACTAAAAACCACAATAGCCAGGTTAGACTTTTCAGGTAAATCTTACGTCCAGTCCACCCAGACCTGGCTAACTTAATTCTGGCATTCCGCTCCCCCTGTACCAGTCTTTCTATGAAAATGAAGACGTCGGTCCAGAGGGTCTGAAAACAAAAGTAACCACAGAAGACACGGCCTAAAATACCCGTAACAAAAAACAACAGGAAGGCACCGATAATAAGAAAACCAGCCAGCCAGAAAATATCCTGCGCATAAACAACTAAATCAAAGATGAAAAAACGTCGATGTACAATATCGAACAAGACAGTTTGACTCGGACCATTTTCCCGATCCCAGGGAAACCAGGGCAATAAAAAATATACCCCATAGGCCATCAGCAGGATGGCAGTCTTTATGTTACGAAATGTCCCTTTGACAGATCGGGGAAAGATAGGAATACGTTTATCCACATAGGCAGTCTGTTCTGACATTTAACATATTCCGGTTTGCTGAAAAGTCACTTTTGACAACAAGCATCAAAAGTGACTTCTAGTTAAGGATATTAATTACTTCCCAGCTCGTGTACATACAAAGTAAGCATTTTGATTTCCGTATCAGAAAAACGACCTTCCCATGTCGGCATGGTACGATCTATACCGCCTTTAACAATTGCACGAATGGCCTTCAGTTTTTCATCATGTCCCATCTTGCTGTTAATTTTTGCAACGGTCCAGATATGATCGGTCAAATTGGCTGAACCCATCGCCTTCATGCCCTGACCGGTTTTAGTGTGGCAACTAAAGCAAGCGGCCTGGCCCTCAAAAATTGCCTTGCCGCGTTTTGCCTGTTCAGCATCTTCACTCTGCCCGGAGAAACTAAGTACATACTCAGCAACTGCAGATATTTGTTTGTCAGTTAAACGACGGCCAAATGATGGCATTATTCCATGCCTGCCTTTACGGATGGTTTCTTCAACCTTGGCAAAACTGTCACCCCAGATCCAGTCATCAT
>JASFLL010000259.1:0-3865 GCA_050118115.1 Thioalkalispiraceae bacterium | reverse complement strand
GAACAGCAGATGATGAGTTTTGATTATTCACTGGCATTTATCAAGTTTTAAATAAACAGGATTATCTCACGCGACATGTTTTATGATTAATGGATTATTATGAAAGAGAAACTTAGAAAATTATTCTGGTTTATTCTGCAATTCTTCGAGAAGGGAGATGAACCTTACATATATAAACCGCTAAATCGTACAATATTAATTATTGTCGGTCTGCTATTTTGTGTGCTCTGTGTTCTAACTGTATATGTGGCAGCAGCTAGAAGTGGTTATGGTTTCTTAATTCCAGTTTCTGTCTTTTTCATCGTCGGATTTGTCTGTCTTGTGGTTGGATTGCTTGGCAGTGACCGGGCCGTATCTAAAATCTGGGGCAATCGTAAATCAGGTTAATGCAGACACCCGGATTCTATCTCTTATTTATTAGATTCAGATTTCGACATAAACCGTATCATCGATAATCTCGACGGGATAAATTTTTATGGGTTTAGTGGCGGGTTCTTCCATAGGTTGACCGGTACGAAGACAGAACCGGCTGCCGTGTAGTGGACACTCCACATGATCGGCTCTCAGCGCACCATTCAGTAGTGGGTACTCTTCATGACTACACATTTCGTCGAAGGCATGAAATTCCCCTGCAATATGCGCGACAATTATGCGTTGCAGATTGACTTCAAAACATTGCATGTCACCCTCTCTAATATTACTGGCAGCGGTGACAGGATATTTTTTTGGCATGAGCAATCTCTTTAGTTACAGTAAGTTAGCGTGCTATTGACACATATACTTGCGGGTTATTTGTATATCAGAATTTTAACATATAGACTATTGAGTGTTTACACTGGAATTACTGTTATGAGTTCAGTCACCTTTCACAATATGAACCATGAAGAATGCATCTCGCTGGCCCGGTCCATTATGGCGATACTGGATGGCTGGGGGCTCAACGGCAAGCAGCTGGCATATATCCTGGCTTTACCAAAAGGCACCCCACTGCGCGCTTTGCGTCGTTACCGGGAAAACACACCGTTCCCTCAGGATGAATCGGTGTATGAGCGGGTTGAACATATTGTCGGGATTGCCGAGGCTCTTCGCACTACTTACCCACACAATCCCCCGATGGGGACACTATGGATGCGACAATCAAATAAGCGCTTTGGCGATGTATCACCGCTCCAGAAAATAGTAACGGAGGGGCTGGATGGCCTGGTGGAAGTGCGTAGTCACCTGGATTGTGCTTACGACTGGAAAATGAATCCTTGAACTCAGCTCATCATTCGGCTGGTGTACATTGTTTTCCTGATATCTTATTTCGATTTAGGAATGACTTTTCGTTCGTCGCCGTTTACGGCTTTCAAATTTCACGATTGCCCTGGTAATTTCATCATAGGGCAGGGCGCTCAGGTTTCCATACTTTCTGACCGCTTCCTGAATTAGCCCAAAGATATTTTCGATATTAGTCGGCTGTTTTGTAGCATGCAGGATTGTGTTGAGACCCAGTAACCCCCCGGTTTGAACTTTCATCTCCTTGGCGTGGGGCAGTGGTTCGTCGGTACTGGTTTGTTTGAGTGCAAAGCGGGCATTTGTTCTTAAATTCTGGATAAGAATGTTACATTGGGTATGTGCGTCATTGTTCTTGCATGCGACCCCTTCACGATCGGCCAGACAAAAACGGTGTGCATATTCACACATTGTTGTGCGCGAGAGAATACTTTTTTCAAACAGACAGCGAAGCTGGTTGAATTCTTTATAGGTAGTTCTGTATTCCTTTTCTTCCATGGGTAAGCGTGTTTATTTTTCCCACTCTCTAACAATGGGTTGTTCGCGAGTTTCCTGAATTTGCTCTTCAGCCTGTAATTGGTTATCAGCGAACATGACTTTGATCTGTACATCTTCTCCGTCACCCTGTTTGGCTCGGGCCTGTTTGGCAAATTGTTTTGCGTCTTTGAAAGACTCGAACTCTTTTAAGAGCTCAAGGTTCTTGATGATCGCAGTCGGACCCTGTTTGATGTGATATACGAAGTATGGCATATTGCGGCACCTTCAAAAGTTAGCTAAATTGTTGGACAAAACTCGTGGTCTTTAACTTGGGCAGAGGATAGTTTCTGCTCGTTATTATTATAACCAAAAATAGGCGTCTCTTGTAGAAGCGATTCTTGCCATGAATAAGCAACTTCTTGTCGTTATCGAGCTGGGTGGGTATCCAAATTTTGTCCCGTTATACAAGTCACTTGGCTATGATGTGACAATGGTGACGTCTGTCAGAAATGCAATCCGCTCGTTGAAAAAAATCAAACCCCAGGCTGTTGTTGCAGAGTTTAACTTCCAATCCGATTTTAGGGATAGAACCAGTAGTCTTGAATCGCTGTTGTCAACTGTCCAGACCCTGAACAAATGTGACGTGGTGGTTTTTTACGAGACCGAGCACGCTCACCAACTGGAAAAACTCACCAGGCAATACCCTATTCATACTCTGATACCTTTTCCGATTGACGAAGAAAAACTGAGAGAGGCTATGCAGAACATCATGCAGGCGGAGTAGGGCGGGGCTCAGTCAAAGTTATCCAGCGAGTCCTGTGCGATCTCTCGAACCTCTTCATGTTCATCGTCGAGGCAATGTTTGAGTATCTCCTTGCTTTTAGGTGACTTAATAAATCCGAGATAGTGGCAGGCATCACCGCGTACCCGATGATCAGTATGTCGGGCAAGTTCTTCGAGGGCTGGCAGTAGTTCATTTAACTGTTGACTGCCAGCCAGCCCCTCTAAAATTGCACCCAGACCAATTCGGGCCTGTAAAGGTGTATCAATATCGGCCACTATTTGCATGGCAATATTTAACCATGTCGGGTGTTGTTTGATCAGGGATTCAACCTCGGTTAACTTGCCCTCTTTGAGTTTTTCTATCATGTAATTGAGTATGCCCGCATCAGTACAGGCATTTTCAACCCAGTATTCAAGTTCACTGGCAGTATGCAGGCCCTGAAACACCAAGTCGCCTATTTTAAACCAGGGTACAGCACGCACCTGATATTGCTCTGCTTCCTGTTGGTGTTCAGTAATATCAAAGATCTCCAGCGCGGCCAGTTTCCCTGCTTGTTGTAAAGATTGCAGGATGCGCTTGACTGAAGGACAGTGCGGGCACTGTTGCGAAGTAAACAATATGGCCCGGGTTGTTTCGCCGTGATGGCTATTCATCATTAATAAAGGCCAGAGCGATACCGTCATTATCGATGCGGACAACACGCGCTTTGACCAATGGGGGATCAGTATCACCCAGGGGCTGTTTTATTCTCAACTCTACAATGCTGCCCTCGACAGGTAATGAAGTTTCATTGGCTGTTAGAAAGACACCGCTATTGCTTAGATCACGGGTTTCTAGAGACAGGGCCTGTTCCTGGGTTTTGAGTTCGACTTCGAGTTTGATCCCCAGTCGAGATTCTTTACGTTTATCACTCATGATGTTTTCTTTGTTATTCTTTATGCTTCTATATCCGGGATCAGCTTGCTTTCCAGCTTCATTATCATATCTTTAAGGCCTAATTTACGTTTTTTTAGTCGTCGTATTTGTAGCTGATCAACGAGCGGGTCATCACTCAGACGATGGATAATATCGTCCATGTCCCGATGTTCAACACGAAGTTCGTCCAGGCGTTGTTTAATAGCCTCGATGTCATCTTCATCCATATCTTCAGTCATACAGTGACTCGGCATTCCATAAATATTTGTTTAACAATTGATAACATTCTAACCCGTGCTATAACCCTATAAAGATAGATGAGAACGCCTGGAGCTGCAAATCGTCAACAGGTTGTGAAATGTGAGCTGATCACGATTTTGGCAACAGTTTGCTAATGGCGGAGTTAAGCTGCTG
>JASFLL010000258.1:0-3866 GCA_050118115.1 Thioalkalispiraceae bacterium | reverse complement strand
TCGCGACGGCCACCATTTTTTAAAATATCGTTTATTAGCTTTTCCATGGCAAAATTACCGTATCGGGTTGCTTCAGAGTTGAAACTTGAAGCAGACATGTCTGCACTAACCGGTAACATGAAATGGTTCATACCACCGATTGCCATATCAGGATCACGTATACATGCTGAGACACAAGACCCAAGTACTGTTGCAATCAATTCATGATTGATTGTTACGTAATATTCACCCGGCAAAATCTTTGCGGAATAGCGGCCTCGCTGGCGATCCCAGTACCGACTGACACCTGAAAAACCACGCAAAGCTTTTGGTGGAGGTGGGTAGTCTTTTTGCAATATCAGGCCAGTCATATTTTTCAGCTTTTAGAATAAATTGTCTTGCCCAGTAATTTAAATCGATCAGTAACTTTGTGTAATGACTCTGAATGACCCACAATCAAATAGCCGTCATCCGCCAGATAGTCTGCATAGCGGCTAAACAAATCACGTTGCGTATCTTTATTAAAATAGATAACAACATTACGACAAAAAATTACATCAAAAGGCCCCTTCATTGGCCATTGATGTAATAAGTTAAGCTGCTTGAAGGTAATAAGTTCCTGTAACTTCTGGCTGACTTTGACCATCTCCGACTGATTATCCCGTCCTTTTCGAAACCATTTGTTCAGACGACTTTTGTCAATACCATTAACGCGTTCATGCCTGTAGACCCCCTCTTTTCCTTTTGCGACAACATTGGAATCAAGATCGGTGGCAAGTATCTTCACATCATATGCCTTGATGTTTGGAATTGACTCGTGAAGGGTCATCGCAATGGTATAAGGCTCTTCACCAGTGGAACAGCCTGCGGACCAAATACGTAATTTTTTATCTGGCCGGTGTTTTAGAAGCTCAGGTATTCCCCTTTGCCTGAGAAAATCAAAATGATGTGGTTCTCGAAAAAAGGAAGTGAGATTGGTTGTCAGTGCATTCGTAAATTCGATCAGTTCATTACTATCCTGTTTGTCTTCGAGAACCGATAAATATTCCTTAAACGAGGGGATACTCAACTGGCGCAGGCGCCTGGCAAGACGTCCATAAACCATATCAACTTTATGATCAGAAAGCACAATCCCTGTGCGTTCACCAATCAAGTCCCGTATATATTCAAAGTCCTTGTTTGTAAACTTGAATTCACGGTCATATACCGAGGCCATTGCAGGACTCTTTCTCTAGAATTCATCCCATTCGCTGTCATCAGCATCAGGAGCCTGCTGTTTAGGCGCAGGGGCAGGACGACTACGTCTGGCAGCAGGTGGAGTCGGTCGTCTAGGCGCTGATACGGGTTCGGATGCCACATGACCGGACTCACCCAGACTGAAGAATTCCATTAAGCGCATCATACCCTTGGCCTGCTCTTCCATGGATTCGCTGGCTGATGCGGCCTCTTCAACAAGGGCAGCATTTTGCTGAGTCATCTCATCCATTTGCATAACCGCCTTATTGACCTGTTCGATACCCGATGATTGCTCCTGACCTGCAGCGGCGATCTCCGCAATGATATCGCTGACTTTCTTCACCGCGCTGACAATTTCTGCCAAGGTTTCACCTGATTCATCAACCAGCTTCGAACCCTCATCAACTTTTTCAACACTGTCGTTAATTAGGGATTTAATTTCCTTGGCGGCGCCGGCACTACGTTGCGCCAGGTTACGAACTTCACCAGCCACTACAGCAAAACCACGTCCCTGTTCCCCTGCTCGTGCTGCCTCTACTGCTGCATTTAACGCCAGCAGGTTTGTCTGAAAGGCGATCTCATCGATAACACTAATGATGTCCGAAATCTTCTTACTACTTGCGTTGATTTCGCCCATGGCGTTAACCGCGCTGGAAACAACATCACCACCTTTTTCTGCCTGTTCACGGGCAGCAGATGCCAGTTGATTAGCCTGGCGAGCGTTATCCGCATTTTGTTTAACCGTACTGGTCATTTCTTCCATGCTGGATGCTGTCTCTTCAAGGGATGAGGCCTGCTCTTCAGTACGCTGACTTAAGTCAGTATTACCTTGTGAAATTTCGCTTGCAGCTGAGGAAATACTGCCTGATGCTGTGATGATATCGTTTACCATCTTATGTAGATTATTGATACTTTCGTTGACTGCATCACGGAGTTCAGCGAATTCACCATGGAACTCACCTGTCATGTTCTGGGTCAAGTCACCTTTCGATAATGAAACCATTACGCGCTTGCTTTCCTGAAGCGGCGTTACAATTGCATCCATCAGGTTATTGATCCCAGAGCCCAGGTTCTTCATAAAACCTTCATATTCTTCTGCATTGATGCGTGTGCTGAGCTCACCCATGGTTGCAGCATCGATCAGGTTCTCGATTTGGCGTTCAGCATCTTTTTGCTCAGTGATATCACTCCACTGAACCATATTACCCATATATTCACCGTTAGGACCGGTAATCATGGTCGCATTTACCCTGAATTCAAGATCTCCAACCTTGATCTCAGCAGTTGCCGGCAAACGTGATTTATCTGACAGTAACGCACGTTGATGTGCCGGATTTTTGTGGAAACCGTCAATACAAGTACCTACCAGATTATTGACATCCAGGCTGGGCCAGATCTTACGAAGTTCATTCTGACGTTTCGCCAGCATACTGACAACAGCCGGATTGGCGTAGGTAATATTTAGATCCTCATCACAGAGCATCAGGTTGGCTTCTGCACCATCAACCGCGGACATAAGACGCGCGACTTCGAGCTCTTTCTTGCGTTGTTCAGTTACATCGGACCATTCCAGGGCATTGCCAACATATTCTCCCTGGGCATCCATAATGGCAGTTACATTAATTCTGAACACCAGAGGGCCAACATGAATATCCGTTGAATAGGGAAGGTTCGCGGGATTACTCAGTAGCTGGCGTTGATGAGATGGGTTTTTGTGAAACATATCAATGCATGAGCCAATCAACTGTTCTGGATTAAAACCAGGATAGATTGCCCGTAACGCCTCAGCATTATCACGTAATATTTTTAGAGTCGCTTCGTTTGCATAAGTTACATTCAAATCACGATCAATCATCATGATCGCTGTCATTGCGCCATCAACTGTACCCTGTAACCGTACCACTTCTGACTCTTTGGCTTTGGCTTCCGTGATATCCGCCCATTCAAGAGTATTACCGATATAATTACCAGCATCATCAATCATGGCTGTGACGTTAAGACGAAAATTGAGAGGACCAACTTCAATATCAGTTGAATACGGTAAATTTGCCGGGTTACTCAATAACTGCCGTTGATGAGAGGGATTACGATGGAAGCTATCGATGCAGGAACCAATCAGGTTATTTACATTGAAGCCTGGGAAGACAGTTCGAAGTGTTTCCTGATGTTCTGTCAACATATCGATTGTCGATTTGTTCGCATATGTTATATTGAAGTCGCGATCAATCATCATAATTGCCGTCATTGCCCCATCAACAGCAGAACGCATACGCGTCAATTCCACACTTTCCGACTCTGTCATACCTGATACATCTTCCAAACTTGCCGCCATGGTATTACCCTCCGATTTTCCATATGCGCTTAACATAACCTCTGCAATAGTTCCCAAAGCATGGCTCCAGGCCTCGTGTACTTCTTTTGTCCAGGCCCTGCCTGCCATTTCTTTCATTACATCCATCAGAGTAGTGGCTACAGCACCGTAGTGTGCCTCAATTGCACCATACCTCTCATGTCGTTCACCAAGCGCTGTAAGCGTCTTGGCAAGTACATCAACATTATTCAAGTTATCTACCACCAGTTTTAGCGCAGCAATGAGCTTCTTTTGCTGTTTTTGAGGTGTTGTATTCTTGAAAAGTGGCTTGACATCTGGA
>JASFLL010000257.1:0-3878 GCA_050118115.1 Thioalkalispiraceae bacterium | reverse complement strand
CCATGCAGACCGATCACACGATGACAGCCGACCGATCAAATACCGAGCCACGAATAGACAGCAGGCAACGAGGTATCCTGATTCACCTGATGATCGAAAACTTAACAAAACAGGCTAACCTGAGTTTTTCAGAATTTTGTCGACGCAATTTTCTGAATGAAAGTGATGACAAGCTAACTAATTACTGGCAACAGGTTGAACAATGTATTACGACATTCCCTGAATTTTTCGAAGCTGAGCAATATACACAGGCTTATAGCGAAGTGCCGGTTACCTACAAAAAAGGCGATCTAATCGTAAACGGCATTATCGACAGGCTGGTTATCCGTAACGATGAAGCAATCATTATCGATTATAAATCTCACCAGGTTCAGGATGTGCAACAGCTTGATAAGCTTGCCGCACAATTCCGGCCACAACTATCTTTGTACAAAGATGGCGTCGTTATGCTTTACCCCGACAAGCAAATTAAAACTTATGTGATTTTCACCGCCGTGCCGGCCTGCATTGAAGTATAGGGTTTATTTCTTCGCCTGGTTCTGGACATGTTCCAGCACTTTGAATAATCGATCTGCCGGGGCATAACCGGGATAGATCTGACCGTTTTCAAGTACAATTGCCGGCGTCCCATTAACACCAAGCGCCTGACCTAATTCATATTCCTTGGCAACAGGATTTTCACAGTTTTTTACCGGCAGATTCTTCCCCTGTTTTGCATCAGTCAAGGCTTTTTTCTTGTCCGCAGAACACCAGACATTCACCGCTTTCTGATAGGAAGGGGATCCGATACCTGCCCGTGGATAGGCAAGGTAACGCACTTCAATCCCCAGCGCATTATATTTACCAATTTCACTATGTAATTTTCGACAATAGCCACAATCAATATCAGTAAAGACTGTGACGGTATGTTTTACTTTTTTGGGTGCAAAGACGATCATGTTTTTCTCGCCCAGGTTTTCTATGGATGCAATACGCGCCTCATCACGCACGTCCTGACTCAGGTTTGCTGAATTTTTCAGATCAATCATGTCACCGGTTAATACATATTGGCCGTTGGCAGAGATGTAAAATACGCGCGGTGGCACCGTTACTTCATAAAGCCCTTTAACAGGGGTTTGCTTGATTGACGTTGCTTCAGCCTGTAGCTCGTCTTTGACTCTCTTTTTGATCAGTTCGACCGAGCCTTTATCCAGCACATTTTGACTGGCTGCATTAGTATCGCTCGATTCTGCCGTAACCAGTGCTGCTGATATCAGTAAAGCTAACCCTAAGAAAACTCTCAATTTAATCATCAAATTATCCTGCCTGTTCAATTGCTGCGCGCATTATATATATATTGACGTGAAAAATACGGATCAAGTTCATTAAATCCCGAAAAATTCCCGGAATATCAACCGCGCGGGTGGTGCTGTGCGTGCAGGGCCTTGAGCCTGGCTTTGGCAACGTGAGTGTATATCTGGGTAGTGGAAATATTGCTGTGCCCGAGCAGCATCTGCACCGCGCGCAGATCGGCACCATGATTCAGCAAGTGTGTCGCGAATGCATGGCGTAATGTATGCGGGGACAAATGGGAGCGAATATTTTCTTTTTTAGCATAGCGCTTTATCAGGTACCAGAATGCCTGGCGTGTCATTCCCTGCTTTCGATTGGTCAAAAACAGTTCTTCTGCCAGGCTATCCTGTGCCAGTTCCGGGCGAACCTGTTGCAGGTATTTCTGAAGCCACTGGATCGCATTCTCACCCAGGGGCACCAGTCGTTCTTTTTCACCCTTGCCGGTCACACGCACAATTCCCTGTCGCAGGTTTAGCTGCATTTCGCGTAGCATGACCAGCTCTGAGACACGCAAGCCGGTGGCATACAACAGTTCGAGCATGGTTCGATCTCGAATACCGAGTGCCGTCTTAGTATCAGGTGCTGTGAGTAACCGTTCGACTTCATCTTCGGTCAGGGAACCAGGTAATGGTCGTCCTAACTTGGGAGCTGACATCAGTCGAGTCGGATCTTCCTGAATCAGTGAGCGGCGCTGACAATAGGAATAAAAGCGTCGCAAGCTGGAAAGTAATCGGGCCGTACTTCGTGGACTGTGTTGCGCCTCACTGCGTGCCGCCATGTAGTCCAGCAGATCATCACGTTTGACCTCGAGTAATTCACCCCGTTGTTGTTGCGCCAGCCACTCCGCGGTCTTTCTCAAATCCGTGCGATAGGCACTGAGGGTATTCTTACTTAAACCATGCTCCATCCAGACCGCATCGATAAATTGATCGATGAGCTGATCATCACCGACATCATGCTCTACTACCGAACTCAATGCATCTCCTCGTGGTGTAGCAACCAGCTCTTGCAATCGATATTCTTCCCCGAGGTATGTCCGCCAAATCCTCCGATACCAGATTTAGCAACGACGCGATGGCATGGTATGACCAGCGGAATCGGGTTGGCCCGACATGCGTTACCCACTGCCCGGGGACTGCTACCCAATTGAGTGGAGAGTTCACCATAGGTAACAGTTTTGCCGGCAGGAATTTTCCGCAGTTGTGACCAGACTTTTTTCTGGAAATCTGTACCATTCATTTTCAAGGGTAGCGCCAGCTTGACTTGCGGTGACTTAAAATAATTCTGGATCTGTTTTTTTACCCTCCTGGAAAAGGGACTGAGTTTCCCGGTCGTCACACTTTTCCTGGAAAAGTATTCGAGCCCGACTAAATGATTGTCTTCCGTCTCAACAAGAATTTTTCCTACCGGGCTTTGCATCACAAAGGATTCTTTCATGGCTCTCACCTCATGCACTTATAGACAGCGAATGTCTGCTTGCCCTTCTCAATTTTCGTGTCCGGTACAATTGTATCGCCACCCATAGTGGCAGCGGCATTCCTGGCAAGGGTCTCCAGGTTCTCCTTAACGATATGCTCTTTTCTTTTTAAGCCCGCCACGGTGTCCGCCACCGTCGCTGTGGTTTTACCAATGGTCCTGCATCCTGCAACATCATAGCGGCCCATTACCCTTACATTCTTGCCATCAGCAGTCAGTTCAACCCAGCTGCAACCACCAATTAAAATCAGACTCAGCATGGTTACGAATAATTTCAGACGCATATTCTCTCTCCTTGGTGTTTACTTAGCTGATCGATATAACATATAACAAACATAGCCTATCAAGAAGACGCCTAACAGTGAAACCCAAAGAGCCGCCCGGTCCTCGAACAGGTAGAAGTAGGTCGTGTTTTGCGTAATTGCAAAGGAGATCACTGCAGCAGGTATGGAGGCCGAGACCGTCATCCCGACCTTCAGGCCTAAATAGGCATTCGTCGCGCCCAGTACCAAAGCGAGACCGATACCCAGTATCACTGCACGAATTGATAATTCCATAAACCGTCCAGGATTATTTTATTGTCTGTAGCCAGCGCCTATTGCATTGCCCACAAACGCTGCAACTCCCTTTGTAAGGTGGCACGGCGCGTCGGATCTTCGGTAACGCTTAATAAATGT
Organism: Thioalkalispiraceae bacterium; assembly: GCA_050118115.1. Classification (GTDB taxonomy): domain Bacteria; phylum Pseudomonadota; class Gammaproteobacteria; order UBA6429; family Thiohalophilaceae; genus SZUA-24. The sequence continues at coordinate 393 of JASFLL010000257.1, read as the reverse complement.
TTAAACAGGGTTGTGGCATCTTCATACAGGCCGGCACGCGCCAGTGACTCTGCAGCCTGGTAGTGTGCTGTCTGTGCCCAGGGATCCATATTTTCAGGATTCGGGTGCATGGCTGATTTCAAATATAATTGCGCAGCTTCAACATAGCGTTTCTGTGATTTCCTGGAGTCTGCCATCCAGTAATAAATTTCCCTCTGTACCTGTTCATCTTTGCTGTAGCCCAGTATTCGCTCGAACAAACCATAAGCGAGTTCCTGTTTACCTGCCGTCTGTAAATCAAAAACCACCTGTAAAAACTTGTCGATCTGCTCCTGTTTCAATTCCTTGTATCTGTTTAGCAGATCATGCAAGGCCTGGGCACCTACCTCGGTCTGGTTACCCAGCACCAGGATT
>JASFLL010000256.1:0-3902 GCA_050118115.1 Thioalkalispiraceae bacterium | reverse complement strand
TCATCACCATAACCGACAAAGGCCAAGGTAAATTTTCCATCCGGGTAATCCTTTTGTCTTAATAATTTCATACCTAATACTTCAGTATAAAATGATAACGATCGCTCGAGATTACCTACTCGAAGCATGGTATGTAATAGACGCATAGCTGACCTCTCTATTCGGTGAAAACAACATTACCTCTGTGCATAATAAATTCTGAACAACAAAGTGTATTAATTTTTACACTCTATAGTCTCTGCCGCAATGATGTCCATAACCGGACACCCAGAAAGAAAGTAAGCAGATACAGGTTATGACCGGTCTATTACATTACGTATAGCAGGTCTGCAGACATGCGAAGAATCTTAACTTTATGATATTAAATAAGTTTTTTGGCAATAATTGCAGTGTTTCACAGATGGTAAGGCTTACTGAGTTCATGCACGGCATCTACGAAGGCACCAGCGTGATCCGGGTTGACGTGTTGATGAATACCATGACCAAGATTGAAGACATGGCCACTACCTTTACCATAGCTTTCGAGTATAGAGGCGACTTCTTCACGAATCCGTTGTGGGGAAGCATAGAGCACCGTTGGATCCATGTTGCCCTGTAATGCAACTTTATCACCAACCCGTTTACGAGCCAGACCGATGTCTATGGTCCAGTCGAGGCCCAACGCATCGGCACCAGACTTGGCCTGGTCCTCCAGCCACTGACAACCGCCCTTGGAAAACATGATAACCGGAACCTTGCGTCCTTCATTTTCACGTTGAAGACCGTCTATGATTTTACTCATATAACTTAGTGAAAATGTTTTATAGTCCCGTGTCGTCAATGCGCCACCCCAGGTATCAAAAATCATCACCGCCTGTGCACCCGCAGCAATTTGTGCATTTAAATACTGGGTGACCGCCTGTGCCGTGACATCAAGTAATTTATGCATGCTGTCCGGATCTTCATAAAGCATGCCTTTGACTTTGGCGAAATCCTTGCTGCCACCGCCTTCCACCATATAGGTTGCCAACGTCCATGGACTCCCGGAAAAACCGATCAGGGGCACGCGTCCGTTTAACTCTTTACGAATGGTACGTACAGCGTCCATGACATAACCCAGCTCCTGTTCCATATCCGGTACAAACAGTTTATCGACCGCGGCTTTGTCCTGTACAGGATGTTTGAAATGCGGGCCTTCGCCTTCTGCAAAATAAAGTCCCAGCCCCATGGCATCGGGAATAGTCAGGATATCGGAAAATAAAATCGCCGCATCCAGCTCAAAACGATCAAGTGGTTGAATCGTGACCTCACAGGCCAGCTCAGGATTTTTACAGAGATTCAGAAAGCTGCCGGCCTTTTTGCGGGTGGCCTTGTATTCGGGTAGATATCGACCTGCCTGGCGCATCATCCAGACCGGTGTCACATCAACAGGTTCACGCAACAGCGCTTTTAAGAAACGATCGTTTTTTAATTCAGACATTATATTTAACCACGGGGAACACTGGGTACACAGGGATATTTTTAATCCTAAAACCCCCGTGCTCCCCATGAGCCCCGTGGTTTTATTTCTATACTTCTATAAATCCAGAATCCCTTTAACAGATGCACCTTCGCTAAACATGCCACTCACACCAGCTGCGCTTCACGCACGATGTCACCCATTTTAACCACGGGGGAACACCGGGTACACAGGGAATATTTTTAATCCTAAAACCCCCGTGCCCCCCATGAGCCCCGTGGTTTTATTTTTAAACTTCAAGATAATCCAGGATACCTTCTGCTGCTTCGCGACCTTCAAACACGGCTGTCACGACCAGGTCCGATCCGCGTACCATGTCACCACCGGCGAAAACCTTTTCATTGCTTGTTTGATATTTATAATCCTGATACATCGGTGCTTTAACGCGACCACGCTCATCCAGTTCAATGCCAAAATCGGCAAACCAGCCAGCCGGACTGGGACGAAAACCAAATGCAACGATCACCGCATCAGCGGGGATCACTTCTTCTGAACCTTCAATGGGAACCGGGCTGCGACGTCCACGTTCATCCGGCTCTCCTAATTCGGTCGTAATGACCTTAATGCCTTCAACTTTCCCATCACCAGTAATTTCGATTGGCTGACGGTTCCATAAAAACTTCACACCTTCTTCCTTGGCGTTGGCCACTTCGCGTTTGGAACCAGGCATATTGGCTTCATCACGCCGATAGGCACAGGTCACACTACTGGCACCCTGACGAATGGATGTCCGGTTACAATCCATCGCGGTATCACCACCACCGAGTACTACAACCTTCTTGCCTTCCATGCTGACATAGTCAGCTGGATCTTTTTCATACTTCCAGCAGTGATTGACATTTGAGATCAGAAAGTCCAGGGCTGCATGGACTCCCGGGAGATCTTCACCCGGTATGCCTGCCTGCATATAACTATATGTCCCCATGCCGAGAAAGACGGCGTCATATTCATCGATGAGGGTTTGAAACTCGATATCCTTACCCACTTCTACACCAGTCTTGAAGAGGATGCCCATGTCTTCAAAGATCTTGCGGCGCTGTTTTACTTTTTCTTTTTCCAGCTTGAACTCAGGGATGCCGAACATCAGTAGCCCGCCAATCTCTGGCTGTTTTTCATATACAGTAACATCCACTCCGTTGCGGGCGAGTACATCTGCGCACCCTAAACCAGCAGGACCGGCACCGATAACAGCCACTTTTTTCCCAGTACGTGTAACATTCGACAGATCCGGCTTCCAGCCCATTTCAAACGCCGTATCACTAATGTAGCGCTCAATCGCACCGATGGTTACCGCACCGAAACCATCATTCAGAGTACACGCACCCTCACACAAACGATCCTGTGGACAGACACGACCACAAATTTCAGGTAACGAGTTGGTGCGATGGGAAAGCTCGGCCGCCTCCAGAATATTGCCTTCACCGATCAGTTTTAACCAGTTGGGTATGTAATTGTGGACCGGGCATTTCCATTCACAATAGGGGTTACCGCAGGCAAGACAACGATCTGCCTGCTGTGCCGCACTCTCTGCACTGAATTGTCCATAGATCTCACGATATTCCTGAATGCGTTCATCCGCATCCTTTTTCACAGGGTCAATCCTGGGAACATCAACAAACTGAAAATTATTAGCCATAATTTCTTACTTCTGTATTTTTACGCTGCGCGACGATGCATATCATCAATCAATGATTCCAGTGATGCTGCCTTGGGCTTCACCAACCAGAATTTCGCAATCGCATCTGCAAAATTATCCAACAGTTCCTGTCCACGCTGACTTGCAGTTTCCTTTACAAAGTCTTCAATTAATTCACGCAAATGATGGCGATGCGCTTCCATATGCTCTGGTGCAATACGTACGATCTCGACATCGTGATTGTAGTTATCTGCGAAATTATTCTGTCTGTCATAGACATAGGCAAAGCCACCGGTCATGCCGGCACCAAAGTTAATCCCGGTGTCACCCAGTACAGCGACCACACCACCGGTCATGTACTCGCAACCATGGTCACCAATGCCCTCGACCACGGCGGTACAACCTGAATTACGTACCGCAAAGCGTTCTCCAGCCATACCCGCGGCATACAGATAACCACCCGTGGCACCATATAAACAGGTGTTACCAATGATTGTCGTTTCATACGACTTAAAGACACTGTCTTTGGGCGGATAGATCACCAGCTTGCCACCGGCCATGCCTTTACCGACATAGTCATTAGCATCGCCTTCTAAATACATATGCAAACCACCTGCATTCCAGACACCAAAGCTTTGCCCTGCAGTGCCGCTAAGCCTCAGGGTAATCGGTGTATTTTCCATGCCCTGATCGCCATGACGTACCGCGATCTCACCAGACAGGCGCGCACCAATAGAACGGTTAATGTTACTGACGGCATAGCTAAAC
>JASFLL010000255.1:0-3904 GCA_050118115.1 Thioalkalispiraceae bacterium | reverse complement strand
GACCAGACGTTCCAGTGGTTGTCCTACACTCCGTGCCTTCTTGCGCAATGTACTTCGAAGGTTTTATAGTGCAAGCCTACACCTTGTTCCAGCCGCCACTGAACTTGGTGTTAAAATTCTTGAGAGGTAAATGACAATGACAGAATGCTGTGAATCTGATTACAAACCACCTAACAAGTATCGCTGTCCAGTTAATGGTAAAGAATATGGGTCGGTAGGTGTCAAAACAATATTGCATCATCTTAACGAACCCTGGGAAAAAGAATTAGACGCCAGAGCTTATTATTATTGTACGGATGCAAAGTGCGATGTTGTCTATTTTGGTCAGGATGATTCCATTATTTCAAAGTCAGAATTGCGTACACAGGTCGGCAGCAAGCAACAGTCACCTGATCGCATACTTTGTTACTGTTTCGGTGTTTCCTATGCAACCGCAAAACATAATAGCGTGGTCGTTGATTTTGTTAAGGAAAAAACCAGGTTGTCGCTGTGTTCCTGCGAAACCACTAATCCATCCGGACGATGCTGCCTTAAGGATTTTCCCAGACAATAAGTTCTAATTAATTACTTACTGCTAGACACTATCACAGGCGGCTTCCAGCATGATTAGCTTGAAGGGATCTGTCGTTCCGACCATGCCATTCATGGCCTTCCATTCATCCTGTAATTGATACGCTTCTGACTCCAGCTTGCCCCAGCAGGTGGCTCGATCGCGGCCATTTTGCCATTGTACGTAATGTACCAATTCATGAAGCAGGCGGGACTGATCCTGGGGGTTGTTTGGATTAAAGCCGGCGTAGAGATAGATGGTCAGACGCTTGTCATAAAATCCGCGCAGTTTGGTTGCCTTGCAGGTACCCACATCCATTATACCGTAGGACTGGCACATATTACCTTTCTCGGTGACAACAATATTCGGTAGCTCGACGTAGGTATCGTAATCTGTGTATAGATTTAGCCATCCCAGCAAAGACAATAAAATCGCATCCATAACAACTCCAACCACAGGATCTACAATTAGTATAGTTGTTATCGGTCATGAAAATGTCATATTTAACGTATAAATTGTCCTGTCTTGTGTTTTCCCGCCAGAAATCGCTACTTTTATCGATCCATTCAACACTCTTCCCTGTGCGATCAGCTTCTACCTTAAGATATTTTCGTACTGAAGCCGTAGAATGGGGCTGATATACTTAACCAATAATGTATTTTTTACTTATTAACAAACATGCCCTGACATATGGATTACCGCTTTAAACTCGACTTCAAAGTACGCGACTATGAGTGCGACCTGCAGGGTGTCGTCAACAACAGTGTCTATCAAAACTACCTGGAGCATACCCGTCACGAGTTCCTGCTTGAATCAGGCATCGATTTTGCCGAGCTTGCTCGCCAGCAGATCAACCTGGTGGTAGTACGCGCTGAACTGGATTACAAGACACCCCTGACCAGTGGCGATGCTTTCTGGGTAGGGCTCAATGTCGAACAGTCCTCCAGATTACGTTTTGATTTTTTACAGGACATTTATCGTGGCAGTGATGACAGGCTGGTACTTAGTGCGCGGATTACCGGCACGGCGCTGAATGAACGCGGCCGGCCATTTGTGCCGGATATGCTAAACAATAGTTTTAGGATAACTTCCTGATAAAACATAGAAATTATCACAAAGCCAGGTTTTCAAGTTACCCGTAGCTCGCTACACTAAGCTAGATATACTTTATATATAGTAACGGGGGGATAATCGCGTGTCAGAAACGGTCAAGGCGCAGAGAATCAGTTTCATAACCTTATTCAAGATTCTCTATATCGGTAATTTAATTTTCCCTACTCTGATCCTGATCATACTCAGCATTTTCAGTTTTTTTGATTTTGAAGTACTTCGCTTTGGAGATTCATATTTAACAGGCGTCGACGGGTTAGTTAAAGGGCTGATTACCGTGCCATTCATGTTCCTGTTTGCACTGATCTGGAGTATCTTTTTCTGGATCAGTTATGTGATCTCTCTCTGGATCTATTCCCGATGGCGGCCCATGAATCTCAGTTATATTCCTGCCAATGAGACTAATAAGGATTTAGACCAATGAATAAAGAAAAAAAACCTGGTTGGGTAACGGCTGTGGCAATCATTGCTATCGTGTTAAGTGGTTTTGGCACCATGGGTGGCCTGCAGGAAGCAATGAGTCCCCTGACATTTGAACAGCAAAAAGCCGAATACGAAAAGGCTATAGATGAATTTAACAAGGCCATGGAACAGGCCTCTCAAAGTAATGATCCAGCCGGCCAGGAAGTCATGAAATATCTGAATGAATTTATGCAGGCCTTCGAAAAGATATTGAACATGCCGGAGTGGTATAAAACCTGGATGGTTATATCCGGGCTGTTACAGATCGTTATAAACGGGTTCTACCTGTTTGCAGCAATAATGCTGCTACAACTCAAACCCTCTTCAATCACATTAATGACTATTGCTCTGCCGTTCAGCATTATCCTGGGGATTACCCGTGTCTATGTTGCTCATACTGCTTTTGATTCAGTGGGCCTGTGGATGATGGGCGGAACGATGATCGCCATCGTTATCGAAATTATTCTATTGCTAGTGATATTGAAGGCCAACAAGCGACCTTTCAGGCAGTTTGAAGCGTAGTAAAATATTTTTAAATATGAGTGAAACCCCGCAACTAACATCTGAAGAAGAAAAGGATATCGTTTATGTTGGCTTTTGGCTTCGATTCGCGGCTGCAGTTATCGATTCCATTGCCGTCCTCGTCATCGTTATTCCCTTGTTATTAATTATTTATGATGGAAATTTTCTAAGCATCAAAGTTGATCCAGATCTGAACCAAACATTACGCAATCTTGTACCCGACTTTGGTGAATTTATTATTAAGTATATTTTACCTGCCGTGGCGATTATTCTGTTCTGGGTCTTTAAATCGGCCACGCCTGGCAAAATGGCCATTGGTGCCGAGATCGTTGATGCCAAAACCTTAAGTAAGCCTTCTACCCGCCAGCTTATAATTCGCTACCTTGGCTATTATGTTTCAATCCTGCCCTTTATGCTGGGTTTCATCTGGGCGGCCTTCGATCACCGCAAACAGGCCTGGCATGACAAGCTCGCCGGGACCGTGGTCATCCAGAAACGCTGACTTTTGCCAGTCGACGCCCTGATCAGGTCGAATTTTACTGGCTTATCACAGGCATCTTCTCTAGACTATTCAAACGCTTAGAATAACCCCTGCAGATAACAACGGCATGTCGGCACTTGGTCAATTTTTTCGCTTAATCTACATCAGCTGGGTGCTGGTACGGCACCGGCTGGATGCCCTGATCCTGGCCAGCCACCTGTTTCGCCCGATCCGCTGGTTGCAGTACGCCCTGCCCTGGAACTGGATTCCCCGCAAACCGCTGCCCCATGCGGTCCGTATTCGCCTGGCACTGGAAGAACTGGGACCCATTTTTGTTAAATTCGGCCAGATTATCTCGACCCGTCGCGATTTACTGCCCGATGATGTGGCCGCCGAGCTGGCCAAACTTCAGGACCAGGTACCGCCGTTCCCCGACAAGGTTTCGCGGCAGCTCATCGAACAGGCTTACGGCCAGTCCATTGAATCTCTGTTTCAGAGTTTCGAGGCCACGCCGTTTGCTTCCGCTTCGATTGCCCAGGTGCATGGCGCCGTCTTACACGACGGGCGACGCGTGGTTGTCAAAGTTTTACGCCCCAACATCAAACCCACCATCGAACGTGATATTCAATTACTCTCTGCGATCGCCGCCGGTGTCGAACGTCACTGGCAGGCAGGCAAACAGTTACGTGCCGTCGAGGTAGTCAGGGAATTTGAGAAAACCATCCTCGATGAACTGGACCTGTCACGAGAAGCCGCCAATGCCTCCCAGCTGCGCCGCA
>JASFLL010000254.1:0-3905 GCA_050118115.1 Thioalkalispiraceae bacterium | reverse complement strand
GGCGTGATTGAGGAAAACATGAGTAGCATCATGTACAACATTGATACGTCATCACGTAACCTTAATGAGTTCACCCGCCAGTTACGTGATAATCCTTCTGTCATCCTGAACAGTAAGGCACCGAAGGATACGGCAAGACAATGAAAAAGCAATTTTTAATTATATTTCTTTTAATTGCATTAGCGGGTTGTTTCGGTGGTGGTGCAGAGATCCCGCAGGACAGCTTTTACCGGTTAAGTGAAATAAAGACTACGCAAAAGGCGTCGCCGCATTTTCAGATCATTGCAGTTACGTCGCTAAAGAGTGATGCATTACATCATGAAAGGGCAATTTTATACAGTGATGCTGATCAGCCTTTAAAAATAAAACGATATCACTATCACCACTGGACACAGGTTCCAAACGAACTGATCCAGGAACATTTAATTGATTACCTGCAAAAAACAGGCATCGCCTCGCAGGTAGTCAGGTATGGTGAAGTTGTAAAAACTGATGCGAAAATCTCAGGCTATATAAAACGTTTTGAACGGATACGCACTTCTGGCGATATTAAGGTACGGGTCGAGCTGGAACTTCAACTGGATACATTCACTAAGCAACGCCAACATTATCGATGGACTTATGATGTTGAGAAAACAGCAGCTGACACAAGCATGAATGCAAGCGTGGCATCAATGAGTGCCGCACTGGAAGAAATATATCAACGATTCGTACAGGACATATCCAGGATATCCGACAAGCAATAAACAACCGGGATAGTATTCAGTTACTGTGGTTACCCTGTTTGCTGGCCAAGCTTTTGCCTCGACCAGCTTTCAATAATTTCCCTTGCCTCATTCGGTTTTTCCGTGAGTAACCAGTGATCGGCGTTAATCGTTTTAATTTCAAGCTTTGGTATCGTGCTTAACAGGCGTCTGTTTGTTTCGACGTTACTGGTACTTGCGCCGGATGATAATAACACCAGGACTGGTACTTGAATGGAATCGAGTGCAGGTAATTTGCGGGTGACCTCAAACAGGTCCTGTAGATAATTGACGAGCGGAATAAATTCAAGATCGACCAATGGGTTCATATAAAGATCGGCAATATCCCTGTCAGGATTATTTGCCAGAAAGTCACGAGTTTCACAATCAAGTTTATACAAATCACGATAGAGATATTGGCGTTGACGAATTCCAAGTTTGTTGAAGATGCGCAGCATTGCGGCCACAAAAAAAACCAGCCAGCGTATACGTGCAGTTTTTTTTAACCATCCTGTCAGAGCCTCGGGAAAAATCGGGTCGATAAGAATCAGTCCCCGTAAATATTCCTGGTGCTGAGTTGCATAGCCCAGGGCAATTTGAGCGCCCATGCTATGTCCTACGATAATTGTAGGGCGCTTAAGGTCCGTAACCAGCTTATTGACATCGTCACACCAGTCTTGCCGCTGATAACGATTGTAAGTCATAGACTGGCCATGGCCGCGGAGGTCCATGGCGAGCAAATAGGTGACATCTTTCATGCTGAGATTTGACATCAATTCATGCCAGCGTGTGGCATTACTGGCAAGCCCATGTAGAAAAATCATGGCAGATTGGCCAGTTTCGGAACCACTGGATCGGCAATGTAGGGTTTGATTATTATGTTGAAACAGGTAGTCCTTCATTCTGCACTTTATTCTCTAGTTGTCATTGGGTTGTCATAAAAGTGGATTAGCCTTCTGCTGTCTGCACACAGGCATGAGGAATGGGCGCCAGAAAACCTGTTCATATTTTTATAAATTTGAACCCCAGTGGCTCCTGATACGTTAATCAGTCAGAACATGATTTCACACCATGTCTGGTAGCTGCATGATTTGTTAAACATTGTAAAAAGTGACCGTTTATCGGCTGTAGGCATCATCCTACACAATTTTACGGGTTTTCTGACAAGACATGTAAGTGCACCTGACATAAAATTGCAGCCCTTCACTGATAACGGTGTGAAGAAGAGTTAGAAAGAGTAAATAAGACTGGGAATACAAAAATGAAAGCATTGATTAGAAAATATGTACCACTGGCGGTTATGTTGTTGTTACTTGGGCTGATTATCAGCTTTATGCCGGCAGAGGCTTCCCATGGGCCATCATATGGCCATAACGCACCTTCACAGTCTGCTCAAAAAGTTGTCTACACCCAGAACCAGAGCAGATAAGGACACCGCCTTAAACAATTACAGGATACGCCTGGATTCATCCGGGCGTTTTTAGTTTTAAAGGGAGGAGTTTCTATTTAATAAGTTTTACTGGATGATTGTTCCAGCTTTTCAGCCCTGACCACCAGGGTATTTTCTATACCTTTCACGCCATCGACACTACTGGCTATTTGTGCGGCATATTTCTTTTCGTATTCTGAATTGACGTATCCCCTCAGGTAAACCACCCCTTTATATGTGCTGACCTTAATGCCGAACCCGCCAGTGATTCGGTCATTGATCAGTTTTGTCTTCACCTTGGCGGTGATCAGGCTGCTATCGAAAAATTCTCCGGTACTTTCCCGGCTAGGGGTGGAGCTGCAAGCGGCAAGATTTGTCGCGAGTAGCAGGATTATGACGGCAATAAGCGGAGGGAATCTCATCAACAGCTCTTTTTTTAAACTTCTAAGTTACCTGTTTTTCAAATATTTGGCTTTCATCACGAAAGGCTTTGATTTCTATAGCATTTCCAGAAGGGTCCCTGAAAAACATTGTCGCCTGTTCGCCTTTTTGCCCCTTAAACCTTATATATGGGTCAATTTCAAAAATTACATTAATTTTACGTAAATTTTGTGCGACTGCTTCCCATTCTGACCACGCAAGAATGAGGCCAAAATGGGGGACAGGAACATTTTTATTATCCACCAGATTCCCAGTGTTGGCATCCTCGATTTTTGTGAGATGGGCAACAATCTGATGCCCGTAAAAATCAAAATCGATCCAGCGGGCGTCCCTTCGGCCTTGCTTGCAACCCAATACCCCCGTATAGAAGGCCTCTGCAGCCTCGAGGTCATGTACTGGAAAAGCCAGATGAAAGCGTGGGCGCTGCTGTTCAGAGGGGCTCACGGGCCTTTACCTGTACAAAATAACGGATGCTGACGCTCACGAATATAATCAGGATACTGGGTAACGCTATCCATTTGAATTCACTTTCCAGGACACGCCAGCCACCCCATCTCAGAAAATCATGAATGCCGATGGGTGAGACCTGGATAGGCCGAAACGGGAGAAAATAGCGGCCCGTATCAAGCGGCGAGAAAAAGGCGATGCCAAGGCCACCATTAGTCAGGGCATCAAACAGGCCGTGGGAAGCGGTGACCAGAAAGAAAAACAATATCAGGCGCGGCCTCAGGCTACGGAAACGCTCTTGATAAAAACCGAGCCCGACCACGATCAGGCTGGTCAGTAGCGCAAAGCTGAGTGAATGGGTAAAGCCCCGGTGACCCCAGAAATCCCCATACTGAATTCCAAGAGAAAAGCCAATTACATCGATGTCTGGCAAAATGCTGCAGATGATCGCCAGCAGCCAAAAACGTCGGGGTAGCTGACTATGCTTAAAGACATGGGCCAGTGAAACGGCAAAGACGCTGTGGGTGATGATGGTTGGCATTCCTTGTCCTTGTACCGCTGGAAAAAGTGTTACTTCACAAACACATTTGTACCAAATTCCTAAAGGCGCGGTCAAAATTGTCGAGCTAGACTTTATGCGAGGAGAAAACATAGTAAGGAACAGTATGCCCGTCACTGTAGAGTCGCTGGTTAATGATATTGGCGAGCTGGTCTCATTGCCGGAAGTTGTCCTGAAAATCAATGAGCTAGTGAATAGTACGGAGAGCTCTGCCACGGGGATTGCACAGGTGATCAGCCAGGATCCGGGAATAGCCACCCGCATCCTCAAGGTTGCAAATAGCTCA
>JASFLL010000253.1:0-3915 GCA_050118115.1 Thioalkalispiraceae bacterium | reverse complement strand
CAATCAAGGTTTCCCATTGCTCACCATAGATTCGTATCGCCTGTGAACCGACGCCTGCTGCTCCCATGGTATGAGCAAAGGTATTCAGGATCAAAATGCTCGACAACGATTCATCAAGGTGTTTCTTGACAGAGGTCAGCGTCTTGCCCGTACGTGGTTTGTTAACCAGGGTATTGGCTAGATAACTGGGTGTTATTGACAGCAATACAGCTTCAAGAATAGAGCAGACGAACGAGATGCCAATTGCGATCGCCAGGTAAACGAAGAGCAGTGTCATGATGAAGCGTAACCCGATTCGGAGTATCTGGATGCAATTTAACAGGCGTGCACGGTTATCGCAATGTAAAACCGTGTACGACTCACACTTACCAAAGGAGCTGACGAGTTTGCGTGAGTGATCGCCATGTAAGAGATTCTCCCTTTCGATACGACACTATTACAGATTTTGTATAAAAAAGAGGGCGAAAGATTGGGGTTCTTTCGCCCTCAACAGGGAGAGCGCAACATGCCATTGCTCGGTTTTACTCCTGGCTATTCATGGCACCAAGTAAGTGCAGCAGGCTGGTGAACAGGTTGAAGATGGCCACATATAGCGTGACTGTCGCCATGATGTAGTTGGTTTCACCGCCGTGAATGATGTTGCTGGTTTCATAAAGTATCAGTCCTGCCATCAACAACACGAACATGGCGGACACGGCCAGCGACAATCCGGGCATTTCGAAAAACCAGGCACCCAGGCCGGCCAGGAAACCCACAATAATGCCGACCGCCAGAAACGCCCCCATAAAGCTGAAATCTTTCTTGCTTGTGAGTGCGTAACCGGACAGACCGAGGAACATGGCTCCGGTGACGAGGAAGGCATTTGTGACGATCTGGCCACCGTTAGGTAAGCTAAGATAACTGCTCAGGATCGGCCCCAGGGTGTAACCCATGAAGCCGGTCAGGGCAAAGACAAAGACCAGTCCCATACTACTGTTGCGAAAACGGGCGGTGGCAAACAGTAAGCCAAAATATCCGACCAGTGTGATTACCACACCCGGGTGCGGGAGGTTGAGGGCCATGGAAACACTTGCCGTCAACGCACTGAACAGCAGGGTCATGGATAACAGGGCATAGGTGTTACGCAATACCTTGTTGGTTTCCAGGCTACTGACCTTTACGGTGTTCGCCTGGCTAATGGTTCTCATATTCATGTCGTGTCTCCTTTCATGTAACGACGATAACCAGTTCTGGAATTACTCACTGTTTCATTCGAGTGCCAGTGTTCGTTTGTTGGGGATGAAAATTTTCCTTCTCTTGAAGAATTGTCTAGCCAGGCGGCGATGGACCGTGCGGGCGGCACGATCCGTGGCCCGATCGATGGCGACATATAAATCCTGTTCTGTATCTTCGATGACAATATCCCTGAGTCGTGGCAGGGTGATATGAATCTGGCAGCGCTTATCAATGCCACCGCGTGGACCATTGATGTCCAGCAAGCGCACTTGAATGCGTTTGATTTGGTCGTAGCGACTGCTTAACGCGAAATTGATACGTTGTTCAATATATGCGCCTAATGCCTCGGCCAGGGCAAAGTCACGTGTCTGTATTTCAATCTGCATAATCACTCTCCTGTTTGTTCCATCTCTTGTTGATTAACATAGGGGTATTCAAAATAAAGAAAAAGTCGAATATAATTGCCAGATACATCGAAAAAACCGATCTATTTGGAGGACCATGCTCAATTACAAGCATCTACGTTATTTCTGGATGGTGGCCAAAGAAGGCGGGATTGCCCGTGCCAGCGAACGCCTGCATATAACCCCGCAGACCATCAGCGGCCAGCTTGGCCTGCTGGAGGAACAGCTGGGTGAAGTCCTGTTTGACAAGGTTGGTCGCCAGCTGGAGTTGACCGAAAGTGGGCGTCTGGTCCTGAGTTATGCAGATGAAATTTTTGCCCTGGGCGGCGAACTGGAGGCCGCGCTGCGCAACCTGCCAGCCGAACGACCCATGGTATTCAAGGTCGGTGTGGCCGACGTGGTACCCAAATCCATAGCCTCGCAATTGCTGGCGCCGGCTCTGGAGCTGAGCGAGCCAGTGCGGCTGATCTGCAAGGAAAACAGCCTCGACAGTTTACTGGGCGAGCTGGCCTTGCACCGGCTGGACCTGGTGATTGCCGACGGGCCGATTCCAGCCGGACTGAATATCAATGGTTACAACCATAACCTGGGAGAATCGGGGATCAGCTTCCTGGCTACGGCCGCGCTAGCCAAACCTTTGCGTAAGGGATTTCCTAATAGTCTGGATGGCGCGCCGCTGCTGATCCCCAGTGAAATTAACGTGGTGCAGTCCCGCTTATATCACTGGTTCGATGGCTTGCATATCCATCCGCGTATCGTGGGTGAATTTGATGACAGTGCTTTAATGAAGGCCTTTGGCCAGGCCGGGCGGGGTGTGTTTACCGTCCCCACCGCCATTGCCGAGGAGGTAGCCAAACAACATGGTGTCTGCATCATCGGCAGTACCGATGAGGTACGCGAACAGTTTTATGCCATTTCCACGGAACGCCGTATCTCTCATCCGGCGATCGTGGCTATTACCCGCACTGCGCGTGAATGGCTGGTTTGAGTGACGACATGTTCAGTAAATGTTTGATGAAAATCTGTTTGTAGTTTCGATCTCAAATTGAAAAACCAGTTGCTGATATGGAGCATGATACCCTCTATACTGAATGTCTTTTATGAAATGGCTAAAACATGAATGAAATCACTGATCAATTACCACAGGCAGAACAACTCAAAAAACTCGCCAGTTATCGCATGCCTTTTGGTAAATACAAGGGCCAGTTGTTGATTGATTTACCCGAGCCTTATGTGGTCTGGTTTAGCAAGCAGGGGTTTCCAAAAGGTGAGCTGGGTATCATGCTGGGAATACTGTATGAAATCAAACTCAATGGCCTGGAGTATCTGTTCAAGCCGTTGCGCAGATGAGTTAAACATGCCTGATCACGACGAACTCATTCCCAAAAAAAGCAAAGCCCAACAAAAGCGCGATGCGGAGGCGGCGCAGGCGCTGGGTGCGGAATTGGTCAAGTTGACGGTAACCCAACTGGATACACTGTTCGATAAACTTGAGTTACCGGACGCATTACATGAGGCATTGTTGCTGTGTCGTTCGATTAAGGCGCGCGAAGGGCATCGGCGGCAGTTGCAATATATCGGTAAGCTGATGCGGGATATTGATCCTGTACCTATTCAACAATTACTTGCACAATTCAAACGTGGCGGGCAGGTGGCAACAGCACAGTTACATCTGATCGAGGGCTGGCGCGATCGGCTGTTGAGTGATGAAGAGGGGGTGCTTGATGAACTGGTACAACAATATCCCGAGACAGATGCATCGCAAGTACGGAAACTCATTGCCAGCGCGCGTAAGGAATCAGTACACAATCAGCCGCCACGTGCGGCGCGCTTGCTATTTAAGTATTTGCGGGCATTATTGGAAGACTAAAAAAATGATTGGGGGGGGATTATGCGCATAGTAATATTGATGCTCGCTACATTGCTTTTGCCTGGTTGTGATTACCTGCAGCAGCACTTTGGTGAAAAGGTCACGGTTACACTGGAAATCGATCAGGACTGGGTGGTGCAAAGTCACCTGGATTCGTTAAGAAATAACCTGCGTGAATATTTACAGGAAAGCGACTTACATTACCTGTCTCTCAAACAGCAAGATGAAACTATTATTATAAAGTATCAGCATAATCGTGCTATCGATCTGGTTGCCAGATTGCGCGAGAAATTTCCAGAATATTCGTTTGCCAGTAATGACGTATTGCTTGAACCCCAGCATCGTGAGATGGTGATCAGTATACCCGGTGAATCTCGTTTGCAAATGTTTTCACGGGCAAGAGATTATGATTCCGATGCCGTGGCA
>JASFLL010000252.1:0-3916 GCA_050118115.1 Thioalkalispiraceae bacterium | reverse complement strand
TGCAAACCCATTTACCAATATGGTGATTGCATCAAGGGTAAAAGCCCAAAGCCTGAGTAATGATGCCCCGGCATTGATGATTGCAACCGGGCTGGCCATGAGGAGTTTCGACTGATGGCAAAAATTAACTTACTCCCCTGGCGACAGGAATTACGCAAAGAACAGCAACGGCAGTTTTTGACTATTTTGGGGCTGTCTGCCGTTCTGGTGATACTCGTCGTGTTTGCAGTCTATCTCCAGTATTCGCGTATGATTGGCATTCAGGAATCTCGGAATGCTTATCTGAGCAAGCAGATTCAAGAAGTAGAAAAAGAGATCAAGGAAATTGATGAGCTGGCAAGTAAGAAGGATCGCTTGTTGGCACGCATGGAAATTATTCAACAGTTACAACGTAATCGTCCTGAGATTGTGCGTTTGTTTGATGAACTGGTAAGGGTCATGCCGGAAGGTGTGCACCTGACATCGCTCAAACAGAAGAACCGCAATCTGCAGATGAATGGTATTGCCCAGTCCAATGCGCGGGTTTCTGCCTTGATGAGAAATATCGATCAATCAGACTGGTTAACCAAGCCCAAGCTGGACATCATTGAGGTCGGTAAAAAAGAAAGTGCCCGTGAGTTTTCACTTCAGGCGCAGCAAAAAAGCCAGGAACCGCTAATTGAAAGTCAAAGCAAGAGTAACGGAGCCAAGAAGAAAAAGTGAAAGATATCGATCTTAACAGTATTGACTTTAGCAACGTTGGCGCCTGGCCAACGCCGGTCAAGATTGCAGCGATCATTCTGGTCAGCGCACTTGTTGGCGTTGGAGGATTCTTTCTGATCATTCAAAATCAGATTGATAAACTCGAGCGTACCGAACGACAGGAACTTACTCTCAAACAGGAGTTTGAAAGTAAACAGGCCAAGGCCGTTAATCTCGAAGCTTATAAACAGCAGCTTAAAGAGATTGAGGAATCTTTCGGTGCAATGTTGCGACAGCTCCCCAGTAAAACTGAAGTAGAAGGCTTACTGGTCGATATTTCTCAAACAGGTTTGGCCAGCGGCATCGAATTTCAGTTATTCAAGCCACAAGGTGAGAAATTCATCGAATTCTATGCAGAGTTACCTATCCAGATGAAAATGACAGGAACTTATCATCAGTTTGGTAATTTTGTGAGTGGCGTGGCGGCACTACCCAGGATTGTAACCCTGCATGATATTTCAATAACCAAAGACACGAAAACACAGCTGTTGACGATGGAAGTGACTGCAAAGACATACCGCTATCTGGATGATGAAGAAATTAAACAGCAGCAAGCCAGTAAAAATAAGAAAAAGAAAGGTCGTCGACGTTAAGAGTGCGAAATAAATGTATTTGACTATTCGACAAACAAACATAAACAAGACACTGGTCAGGCTGGTTTTGGTGGCCTTGATAGCCTTCATCCTGGGTGGATGTAGTTCATCGCAACACAGTGATCTTGATGCTTATGTAGAAGATGTTAAGCGTAAGACCAAAGGGAAAATTGAGCCCCTGCCAGAAGTCAAAACATATGAATCGGAAGTTTATGCGGCTGGTGATTTAAGAGATCCCTTTACTCCATACGAAGAAGAGCCCAGTGAAGAACTATCTCCACCCGGTCCAGTGCCTGATACCAATCGTAAACGCGAAGCACTTGAGGCCTTTCCACTGGATTCACTCTCATTCGTCGGACATCTGGAGAAAGACGGAACTTTATGGGGACTGGTACAGGCGCCGGATGACTCGATTTACAGGGTTTCTGTGGGTAATCACATGGGTAAAAACTACGGTGAAATACTCAACATAAGCGAATCAAGTATTACATTAAAAGAAATAATTCCCAACGGCTCAGGCGGTTGGGTAGAACGCGAGGCTTCACTCGCGTTGACAGAGTAATGGCTAGGAGACAACCATGAAGATGGGTATAGAAATCATGCGGAATACATATAGCAGACTCATACAGGTCCTGATGTTATGTATTGTGGGTCAGTTTTTTTGGGTAGCTCAGGTTCATGCCGCGGCGACCCTGAATGACATCACGTTTACCTCTCTCGCTGGAGACGAGGTGGAAGTTACCCTGCATCTGTCAGGAGATATACCCGAACCAGGCAGTTTCACCATCGATAACCCGGCGCGTATTGCCCTCGATTTACCAGGCACTAGCAGCACCCTGCAGACTAAGAATATTGATGTTGGTGTTGGCCCTGCGCGTTCTATCAATGCAATTGAAGCTGGGGGCCGTACCCGCGTTGTTATTAATTTGGCGAGATTGACGCCTTACAATATTCGTAAAAGCGGTGACAATATTATCGTTACCGTAGGTAGCGCAGGTCCTTCTACAACTGCAGCAAAAAACAATAGCAATAAGTTGATACCACAGCCGGATGCGCAGAATTCAGTGCAGGATGTTCAGTTCCGGCGTGGTGAAAATGGTGAAGGCCGTGTCGTCGTTGTTGTTTCAAATCCCAATACAGTGATGGATATGATGCGTCGTGGTGATCAGGTTATCGTGACTCTTCAGGACACGCAAATTCCTGAAAAGCTGGAACGTCGGCTTGATGTGATGGACTTTGGAACTCCCGTTCGGACTGTTGATGCCTTCAAACATGGTAATGATGTGAGACTGGTTGTAAGTGCTGTCGGCGAGTTTGAGCACCTGGGCTATCAGGCGGACAACAAGATCACTCTTGATGTAAAGAAATTTGTTAAAGCTAAAGATGAAATCAAGAAGAAGAAAAAGAAAGAATACACTGGCGAGCGACTCTCACTCAATTTCCAGAATATTGAAGTACGTGCCGTGCTTCAGTTAATTGCCGATTTTACGGGTGTAAATATGGTGACCAGTGATTCGGTACAGGGTAATGTAACCTTGCGCCTTAAAAATGTTCCCTGGGATCAGGCACTGGATATTATTCTCAAGACAAAAGGCTTGGATAAGCGTCAGAAAGGTAATGTCATGCTGGTTGCGCCGACAGCAGAACTGGCTGCCCAGGAGAAACTTGAACTGGAAGCACAGAAACAGGTTATCGAGCTTGCTCCTATCATTAGTGAGACGGTGCAGGTCAATTACGCAAAAGCAGAAGAAGTCGTCAAGATTCTGGAGAAGAAAGGTAACTCTCTTATTTCAGAGCGAGGAAATGTAGCAACAGATCCCAGAACCAACAAGATATTGATACAGGATACCGCAGCAAATATCGATGCCATTGTTGCATTAATTGAGGAGCTGGATGTTCCGGTTCGCCAGGTATTAATCGAATCACGGGTCGTGCTGGTGACTACCAATTACAGCAAAGAACTGGGTGTACGTTTTGGTGTGAGTACCGAGCGCAGTTCTGGTAGTACATCTGCGGCTGTAACGGGTAGTGGTGAAAGTTCTGACGGCTACGCTGTCGGTGGTTTCACACCGAGTTATCCAAGTCGTCTGAATGTTGACTTACCTGTACAAAATGCTGCAGGTTCAATTGGTCTGGCAATTGCGAAGTTGCCTTTCGGTACCCTGATTGACCTTGAATTATCAGCAGCCGAGGCCGAAGGGCAGACAGAGATTATCTCCAGTCCAAAAGTTATTACCTCAAACCAGCACAAGGCCAAGATTTTGACCGGTACTGAAATCCCTTATGTTCAGGAATCAACAGATACTGGTGGTATAGTACAGAGAACGGTATCGTTTAAACAGGCAGTGCTCAAACTTGAGGTTACACCGCAGATTACTCCGGATGATCGAATTGGCCTGGATCTGAATGTCACCAAAGACTCGCCGGACTATGCCAATGAGATTTTCACTGTTGGTGGTCCGCCAATTTCGAAAAATGAAGTGGAAACTCGCGTACTTGTGGACAATGGCGAAACAATTGTTCTGGGTGGAGTTTATGAACGTACTAAGTCTGACACCGTTACCCGCGTACCATTGTTGGGG
>JASFLL010000251.1:0-3925 GCA_050118115.1 Thioalkalispiraceae bacterium | reverse complement strand
TTTTCCAGGGCGCGTTGCATCATACCTATATCGCCAAACACCAGGCCGGGCTGGTTTTTATATTTATAATTTAGGCTAATGCCTTTTTCTTTTGCCGCCAGGGTAAACTTCTGTACCACATCCTGAATCAGTTCGGCGAGAGAAAATGGTTCAGCGGAAATGATCGTTTCACAGGAATCCAGTTTGGCGAGCTCAAACAGTTCAGTGACCAGGCTGCTCAGGTGTTTGCTATGGTTGATTGATATCTTTAAGTACTGGTCTTTCTCTTCTTCCGTCAGGCTCTCATTTTTTAACAGCAATGTCTCAAGGTAACCCTGCAAGGTGGTGATAGGTGTGCGCAGGTCATGGGAGACATTGGCTACCAGGTCACGACGCACTTTGTCGACGTTACGTAATTCGTCAAGCTGCATGTTGATGGTTTTAATCAGTGCATTAAATTGCCTTGTCAGTTGATCGACTTCATCGCCGTGCCGATCATGTTTGATTTCGATAGACGTAAACAGGTTGTTATCAACTGACTCATTCATCTTGCGCGTTAATTTGCGTAGTCGCCGGGTCATTAGGGCAAACACCAGCAGCCCGGCAAGGGTTGCAACAATAATTGATAACAGCACGCCCCAGATAACAAGACGCATGATATAACTGTTTTTTAGCATGCCGGCGACACCTGCATATTCTTCGCCACCCAGAATGATATACAGATAACCTTGCAGTTGATGGTCCTGTTTAATGGCCGCCACGGAAAACACTTTATGACCATTCTGGTCGCGTGGATCTTCGCCGGTCAGGGGGAAACTGGCCTGTTTATCAATAAATTTCCTGATAGGCGTAACATCAATTTTGTCCCGTTTTATCTTTGCATTTGGCGCGGCGTAGCCAAGAATTTTACCGGCTGGATCGAGGAGATAGAGTTCAATATTGGGATTGACCACCATCATCATGTGAAAGGTGTCTTTTAATGCCGCCTGGTTTACTTTTTTATCATGAAAGAATTTCTGCTCGGCAATGACATGATCGGCAAGTGTCTCATTTAAGCGTTGGGTAACTTCCTGCTGATAATGTTCACTGGCATATTGCAAAACCTGGATAAACAGCAGACCGAACACGCATACGATAACGAACAGGGCGATGGCCAGTTTTATATATAGTGAGCGCAACATGTTTAACTGGCAGAGATTGCTGCCGTGTCTGAAGAATTCTTATTGTTGTTAAATTTGTAACCAACCCCCCACACCGTGAGGATGTACTCAGGGTTGGCCGGGTCAGCCTCGATTTTGGAGCGCAATCGATTAATGTGGGAGTTGACCGTATGTTCATAACCGTCATGTCCGTAACCCCACACCTGATCGAGTAGCTGGCTGCGTGTGTAAACGCGCCCGGGGTGACTGGCGAAGTACCAGAACAGATCAAATTCTTTGGCCGTCAATTCTATTTCTTTGTTGTCGCGGGTGACCGTGCGGGTATCTATGTTGAGTTCGAAGTTAGCAAACTGGATGACATTGCTATTCTGGTTATCACTGTTACTTTGATCGTATTCCTGGCGCCGAAAGATGGCATTCACTCTGGCCAGTAATTCCTGGATACTAAAGGGCTTGGTAAGGTAGTCATCTGCACCAATCTCGAGTCCCAGTACCCGATCAATTTCAGTACTCTTGGCGGTCAGCATCAAGATAGGCGTGACAATTTTCTGGTTACGCAGCTCACGACAAATCTGCAGGCCATCCAGTTTTGGCAGCATTAGATCAAGCAGGATCAGATTGTATTTTTGGCTAAGCGCCCTATCCAGCCCGGTCTGGCCATCCATCGCCAGGTCAACCGCAAAACCGCTGTCGCGCAGGTGCAGCGACACCAGGTTGGCAATGTCCTGATTGTCCTCGATAATAAGTATTTGTTTTTGCATACGATTTAGTGTAACAACGGTACTCATATTAATTATAATAGTAAAGATTTATCACAAAAGGTTCACGACGACAGGCTGGACGAAGACGCAATGTTTAATATTGTTTTATATGAACCTGAAATCCCTCCCAATACCGGTAACATTATTCGTCTTTGTGCCAACACTGGTTGCGCGTTACACCTGATCGAGCCATTGGGGTTCGAGCTGGATGATACGCGACTCAAACGCGCCGGGCTCGATTATGATGAGTTTGCCTCCGTTAAGACCTATGCCAGTTTTCAGGAGTTTCTGCAGCGGGTCCAGCCAGCGCATGTTTATGCCCTGTCAACGCACGGTAGTCGTTCATTTTTCGATGTATCTTTTCAACAGGGTGATGCTTTTGTGTTTGGGCCGGAGACACGCGGTTTGCCGAAAGCGCTGTTAAAAGAACTGGGTGATCAACATGTATTACGACTCCCCATGCAATCAGATAGTCGTAGCCTGAATTTATCCAATACTGCCGCTATCGTTGTATATGAAGCGTGGCGACAAAATCAGTTTACTGGTGGCAGGTAAAACTAATCACTCTCGGGTTTGGGATTACGATCCATCAGGATACGCACGGCTTCTCGTGGTGGCAGATCTTCATGCAATACCTTGTAGACCTGTTCGGTAATGGGCATCTCGACATTATTATCCTTTGCCAGAGCATAAATGGTTTCCGAACTTCCAATCCCTTCAATTACCTGGCCAATATCCTTTTTAGCCTGTTCGGGATCCAGGCCTTTACCCAGTGCCAGACCAAAGCGTCGATTACGTGACTGGTCATCCGAACAGGTCAGCACCAGGTCACCCAGGCCTGACAGGCCCATGAATGTTTCCCGCTGTCCACCCAGCGCAACCCCCAGGTGCATGATTTCATTCAGGCCGCGGGTAATTAACGCAGCGCGGGTATTGGTACCAAAGCCCATCCCATCAGCGATGCCGGCAGCGATGGCCATCACGTTTTTGGCCGCACCACCAATTTCAACGCCGATCACATCATCGCTGGTATAGGCGAGAAAGTTTTTACTGTGCAATGCAATAGCCAGCTCGCTGGCAAACTTCGCATCTTTTGAAGCAACGGTTATTGCGCCTGGCAGATCACGTGCCACCTCACCGGCAAAGGTCGGGCCGGAGACTGCCGCAACCGGAACAGTAATCCCCTCCTCGGCCACGATTTGGTGCAGGAGTTTGCGGGAACCTTTTTCCAGGCCCTTGGTGCCCCAGGCAATACGGTGTTTATCCGTCAGGTGCGGTTTGATTCTTTGCAGGATTTCGCGAAAAGCATGCGATGGCACAACAATGAGTATGTTGCTGGCTTTGGACAGACACGCTTCAAGATCCGCGGAAACAACCAGGTTGTCAGGAAAAGTGATACCCGGTAAAAACCGTTCATTGCTACGCGAGGCCTGCATGGCGTCAACATGTTCCGGGCTATGCGACCATAGATAAGTCGTGTGTCCGGCACGTGCCAGCTGCATGGCCAGTGCGCTGCCCCATGAGCCAGCGCCAAGCACGGTAAAGGCGGGTGAATTTGCTTCCATGCCAGAAGTTTAAAGCAAGTTAAACTAATTTACAGTCTCAGGCTGTTCGGCGTTGGCCTGTTCCTGCATATGCTGGGCATATAATGCGTCGAAATTGATTGGTGCCAGTAACAATTGCGGGAAACCGCCACGGGTGACGATATCTGAAACGGCCTCGCGTGCATAGGGAAACAGGATGTTCGGACAGAAACTACCTAACATGGCATGCAGATCACTATCTTCAAATCCGCTAATGTAGAAAATGCCCGCCTGGTGGATTTCGCATAAATATGCCGTGTTGTCTCCCAGTTTGGTAGTAACAGTCAGAGATAAAACAACTTCATAAGTATTTTCACCAATAGGCGTGGCATTGGTATTTAAATCCAGATTATTCGCCGGCTTCCATTCTTCTGTAAAAATCGTCGGGCAATTTGGCGATTCAAACGAAATATCTTTGGTGTAGATCTTCTGGATATTAAAC
>JASFLL010000250.1:0-3926 GCA_050118115.1 Thioalkalispiraceae bacterium | reverse complement strand
ACACCAGGGCCGTGGCATCCGGTGTCGCCGTCACCTGCTCTTCGAATAACTGGCTCAGGGTCTGATCGGCATGGTAGGCATGCGTGGTCTGGTTCCAGTCATATAATATTCTATTCTCTTCAATTTGATTCAAATAACGTATATCCGACAGGAAAACATCTTTTGCCTGCTTTATTTTTTTGTATGCTTGAGAATACTGTATTAAGACGGTAACAAAACTGGAGGCAAAGCGTTCCACAGTACTTTGCTTAAATAATTTTGTCGCATAGATAACGTAGCCATGCAGTGCATCCTGATTGTCATTCACAAGAAAACTGAGATCGTAAATAGACGCATCATTGATATCCTGCTGAGGTGAATAAGATCTTAGATGCTCAGTATTAATGATTGATTTGTGTACTGAATCACCTGATTCAATATAAACACCATGACCAAATCCCTGCACATCAAACTCTGCCTGGAATATTGAATTACGGCTTGTATCTTTAACCAGATCAATTTCATTTACTATCTTCTCGAATGGCATAGTATCATGCGCCTGAGAGCTTCTAACTTCTTCGGCAATAGCATTTATATAATCCACAAGCAACATATCGCCATCAAAATCATATCGCATCACAATCATATTGATAAAAAATCCAACGATACTTTCCAGATCATGAATATTTCGGGATGCTGAAGGTGAGCCAACAAGAATGACATCCTGATTGGTCCAGGCCCTGAGAAGAAGAAAATAGGCTGACAAAAGCAGGCTATATAAACTTATATTTAAATATTTTGCCAATCCCCTGAGGCTGGCGGATGTTTCTGGATCCATTTCAAAACTGACATTTGTGCCAGCATAATCGATATTCTCCGGTCTTGGGTAATCGGTAATGATTTGCAGATTTTCATAGCCAGATAATTTATCTCGCCAGTAACCCATTTCCTTTTCCAGGTTCTCACCGGAGAGAATATACTTTTGCCATAATGCATAATCTTTATACTGAATTTTATCATTATCCAGACTGGGTTTCTCATTGTTCAAAAACCCTGAATAATACAAACCCAGCTCTTTCATAAATATATCCATCGACCACCCGTCAAAAGCAATATGGTGGACAACAATACTTACATAGAACAGATCTGGCTGTTCACTTATCTCATAAAAACAGATACGTATCGGAAACTCGTTCTTTAAATCAAAAAGGTAGTGAGCATCATGATAAAGCCTGGAATCCAGTTCCTCTTTTGAAGATACAGAGAAAGTACTGATGCAGGTTGGCTGAGCCACATCATCTATAACTTCCTGGTGATACTCCCCCTCCTCATTTTCAAAAATAACCGTTCTTAATGCTTCATGTCGGTGTATTACGGCACGCAGAGCCAGCTCCAGGCATTTTTTATCCAGTTTCGTACCCGCCTCAAATATTATCGGAATGTTATAGGCGCTGGTCCCTTCTTCAAATAACTCTATAAACCAGAGTCTTTCCTGGGCGAATGATAATACCTGTCGTTTACTATCTGTTTTATATATGTGCTGCTGATGAATAACTGCGCCCTGCAGGCTATCATCAAATACCTGGTTCATCTCAAGGAATTGTATTATTTCTTTCTTATTTGAACTTATTTTTTCAAAAATATATGACTTGTCCTCGCACTCCTTGAATTGTCGATACTTGAGTTTTCCGGATTCTACCCACAGGTAAAAACCATGCTGGTTAACCTCATATACAAACCCGGCGATATCCACCTAGAACTCCCCCTCGTCCAGCACTTTGACATTATGTGTCATTGCGTCAATATATTGGGACAGCTTCTGTACACATGGATATTCAGATATCACTGACACATTTAAATTTATCTTAAAGATTGTATTTAGCTGATTAACGAGACGTATTGCCGACAGGCTGTTTCCACCAAGTTCATAATAATTATCATCTCGACTTATACCGGTGCAGCCCAGGACTGTATGATAGATGCCGGCTATCGTGTTTTCTGTGTCGCTCACATTATCTTCGATTAAAAGTTTGGATACTTCTTCACTATCAGCAATCTCATTGTTTTGCTTTTCCCCGAAAACGATGGAACGTAAACTATACAGATCAATTTTCGATACCGCGACCTGATCATAATCAACCATGCCAAGTAACTTGTAAAACAGTCCAGCTCCTTCCTGCTCCTCTACATAGTTTTTTGATATAAGAGCCAATTTATCATCGTTTATTGTTTCAATATTCCCTGGTGCCGTATCCTTAACAGCCAGACCAACACCAGACCAACCAGGCCATTGCACTGTTATAAATCTACCAATATTAGGTAGAGTTGATCCGCTTATCGTATCCAGGTAACTATTTGCAGCACAATATTCAAGCCTGCCAACATCGCCCAACCAGCTGGAGAGTGAGGATGTAGTCGCGACAAAGCGCAGTTTGTCATTGCTGAGCGCCTGTAGCAGGTTTGCCAAGCCAAAAACCTTGCCTTTTAACGACTCAAACATGCCATCCAGGCTGCGCTGCGAAACAGGCATTGGCGCAACACCTGCCGCATGGATAATGCTGTCGATGCGAGAAAACTGATTTTTTATTTTGCTTATGAGCAACGCAACCTGTTCATTATTCCCAAGATCACAGCTTTCAATGACCACCTCCGAACCCAACTTTCTTATCTCTTCAATATTGTTTTGTTGGTACAACTTATACTGCGCCGAAGTCTTACTGTTCTTTACCCCATGCCGCCCTACTAATATAAAGCTGACTTCATGATGACTTGCTATTTCCTTAGCCAGCGCAAGCCCTACACCACCAAGGCCTCCGGAAATGATTATAACGTCGCCGTTTTTAATAACCTGATATGACTTTGCCGTAGAAGTATCTATTTTCCTGTAGTGTTGTTGCCAGAAATAGCGCCCGCGTAACGCAAAAAGCGGTGACTCTTCAAGGTGTTCAGATTTTGTAACAAATTCCAGTACGTGTTCAGGGTCCCAGGCACTATAGTCACAGTCGATAATGTTCGCACTCAGCCCAGGGGTTTCATGAACCAGGTTACGTACCGCACCTATCAATGTTCCCTTTTCTGGCTGCAGACTGTCATCACCAGTGACCTGGCAAAGACCGTTACTTAACACCGATAACGTGACCTGGTGTTCACAGGAAACGCGGATTTCCTTCTGCCATAAATACAGGCTTAAGAATCCATACCATTGAATCTGCTCAATATTTAAAGGAGAATCCGGATTTGTCAAAGTCCAACCATGTATTACATGACGTGGTGAAATATTTCTGGCAACGAGGTGAGATTGCAATTCAGCATAATGCGAAGATTTATACGGATTAATCTTTATACTATTTAATTCTACAACTACATCCTCCAGTTCAGGTACTGCAAGAACATGTATTACTGTCTGGTTGGCTGATTCAAGCCTGGACACCCAATCTGTCAAATATCCATAATTGTCGGTAAAAATTAACCAGCAACCAGTTATTTCATTCTCATCGTGAACTGGCGATAACTTACTTAAATATTCCCAGCTACTCTGATATACCTCACAGACCTGATTTACAGATATACTATCCCTGCCGGGTTTTTCCACTTCAAGTAGTTCTATCCAGTAGCGGTCTAAATCGAATTCATACCCTGGCAAATCAATAAACTGATACGGTGTTTCCGGATAGATACGGCCAATCCCGTGCAACCACAGCTTGATCCTTGCTTCGGTGATCATTCTGCTTGCATCTAAATCTACTTCCTTAGCACCTGCCATCAAATTGACAGTTTCTACCTGGTTATGGGAGTTTACAAAACTGGTGAGAATACGACCAGGCCCTACCTCAATAAATACAGAGTCTGCGTACTGTGCATCGACCGCAGTAACTCCACGACTAAACTGCACAGGTCGATATAATTGTTCACCCCAATAGAATGGAGACTGGGCCTTATCAGGTTGA
>JASFLL010000249.1:0-3933 GCA_050118115.1 Thioalkalispiraceae bacterium | reverse complement strand
GAGTCGTTGTATAATTTCCAGCACCCGCCGTTCAGCAGTGGCTGGCAGTGTCAACAGAATCCAGTCGATCTTGCGACTTTTACCCAACTCCAGTAATTGCTCAATGGTGCCAACCGATTTGACAGTACTGGCCGGCGCATTAAGGACTTTGTCATCAAACACACCAAGTACCTCAACGGTGTCACCCTGGTTTTGCTCCAGAGCCTGCACAGTGCGATCCGCCACCGGACCGGCACCAACAATAGCAACCACTTCGGTCAGTGCACCTCGTTGCCGGAAACGCCGTACCGTGTACGCTATCGTCAGCCGGGTGACTGATGTCAACACCAGGGCCATAGTCATCCAGATCAGTAACGCGTTAAACGGAAATTTAACCAACGACGGAATAAGACTTTGGAGTACCAGGATAAAGCTGGCAAAAAGCATAAAACGCGTGAAATGGGAACGCAGGAGATGCCCAATTTTCCCACGTCTCGCAATTGCACCATAGCGCCTGTTGTACAGGAAGAACGGTGCCGAGATGGCAGCAATCAGGGCAACCTGTATCACATAGCTGGCATAGATCGATTGAGCTTGCTGGGTCTGCCAGTGTTCATAGAGAAAGACACTTAGAGACACCGCGAGCAGGAGGGATACGAAATCAAGAAATAAAAGCAAACCACTGGTCATCGGTATTGCATTGTAACTTAAACTGTGTCTAGTGGTTTGTTGAGCTTGCATTATCAACCTCCGATCCAACAGATTAATTTCAAGTATTACGGGTATACAAAAAGTACTACCCGAATAATTCACAGTGAAGGAATATGAGTAGTAGAATACATTGATACGGTGATACGGTGTCTGTACGCCATCGTACTCAGTTCGTTAGCGCACATAACTGTCACGGGGTGAGCAGGAAATAACCCCGGTGATAATTGAAGTTGAAAAAAAATGAATCGATGGCTAAAACGCGTTTGTCATTTTAACGACAACACCGAAGGTCATGAAAAGTATTTTCAGATCAAGTAGCACAGACCAGTTTTCGATATATTCCAGGTCTAATCTCACACGACGATAGAGTTGTGCACTAATATCGGTCGCACCACGTGCACCATTTACTTGCGACCAGCCGGTCATACCGGGTTTAACACGATGACGGTGCGCATAGGTCGCGGTTAACTCATGACCAAGACGTTCTTCGGTACGCATATTGACTGCATGCGGACGAGGACCCACTAGTGACATGTCACCTTTAAGTACGTTGAATAGCTGTGGGAGTTCGTCAAGACTCGATGCACGAAGGAAACGACCTACACGGGTAATACGATCGTCATCCCGGGAAGTTTGTACCAGGGTTTCATTATCGGGGTTTGGATTCCAGCGCATGGTGCGGAATTTAAATATATCAAACTCCTGATTGTTAAGGGCGTGACGTTTTTGTTTATAAAACACTGGCCCCCGACTATCGAGCTTGATCGCCAGTGCAACGATTGCCATTACCGGCAACAGGCAAAGGGTAATGAGCCCGCCAATCACGAGGTCTTCGGTGGTTTTAATGATCGCGTTCCAACGTTTAATGGGACGATCGGCAAGCAGACTGACGGGAATGGTATCACTGACATAATCAATGTTGCTATAGGGAACGTTCAGGCCAACGTTTTGCGGACACAATCCAACAGGTACTGAGAGTTCTTTCAGGCGCTCAACGATTTCCAGCACTCGCGCTTCTGCAGTGGCTGGCAGGGTCAGGAGAATCCAGTCAATCTTGCGGGTTTTTCCCAATTCAAGCAATTGCTTAATGGTGCCTGCCGACTTGATGGCACTTGGTGGAGCATTAATAACTTTGTCGTCGAACACACCGAGTAACTCAATGTTCTCACCGTGTTCACGATGCAGTGCCTGCACCAGGCGGTCCGCCACACGACCGGCACCGACGATCGCAATCACTTCGGTCGACTTCCTCTGTTGTTGAACACGCCGTACGATATACCCGGCCAACAAGCGGAAGAACGAAGTCAATACCAGACCCGCTATCACCCAGATCAGTAAGACCATAACTGGAAATTTTTCCACTACCGGACTGAAACCATTGAGTACCAGCACAAAACCGGTAAAAAACATAAAGCGTATAAAATGGGAACGTAGCAGTTTCGATTTATTTCCGCGGCCAGCAATTGTCCCGAAGTGTTTGTTATACAGGAAAAACGGCGACGAGATGCCGGCAATCATCGCTGCCTGTGTAAGGTTGCTACCAGCGTAAAGGGGTAGACCCCGCAGTGTCTGCCAGTAATCAAATAGATAGACACTGAGAAACGCAGCAGAAAAGATACATATAATGTCGAACACTGGCATCAAATCAGTCGCCAGGTGCGCGGCATTACAACACACAACCCTTTGTGATGATGGTTCGGCGAACTTTTCAAATATTTTGTCTGATTGAAGCATGTACAAAGAGTATGCTTGTGATGCAAACACATCTGTACGCTAGCGCACCCAGTTACCTTTAATGGTTAACCCAGCAATACGATAACCCCAAGCAGCAGTGGCGTCAGGATAGCAGCGACTACATTGGCGGCCAAATATTTTGGCACCTCACCAATATGCGATTTGTATTTTATCGCACCCCTCAGGGCAAACAATGAGAACCCCATTGGAATTACGGCAATAATACTCAATCTCGGGATAGAGCCCATTGTAACGAGTAGCAGAATCAAACCATATGCCGCCAGCATAAAAACAGCATACACGATGTTACTTGTCTGCATCCCAAATGAGACAGGAAACGTCTTTCTACCAACACTGGCATCGGCCTGCAGGTCCGGATACTGGTTTAGCAAAAGCAGATTATTGACCAGAAAAAACGGAACCAGCGAGACCAGCCAGGCGAGCTGAGAATACTTCCCGGTCAGGACCACATGCGTACCCACCACCATCAACAGACCAAAGCCTGACCCCGACGCGACCAGACCTAACCAGGGAATGCGATTAAGCCATGGTGTATAGGTCAGAATGACTACCACCCCGGCCAGACCAATTGGCAGGATGATCAAACCACGTTCAAAGATGATGTATAAGCCAATGATGATGGTGGTCAGCAACGCGCCGATAGCACTGGTTAGCACCCAGCCAGCCATTTCCGGGTGGCTCGGTAGCGCCCCGCTACCCCCACTAAACTTTGTCTTGTTGGTTTTAAAATCGAGCCCACTTTTAAAATCAACATATTCATTCAGCATGTTGACACTGGCGTGCGCCAGAACGGCCCCCACCAGCACAAGTACGGCCAGCCCAAAATTAATCTGCGGCTGGACACTGAGCGCGGTGCTGATCCCCAGCAACACACAGGCCGGGGTTAACACGAGGAATGATGGGCGAAGTGTCCTGAGTATTATTATTAAATTCATATACGTAAACAGTTGCCCGTTCCATCATATGAGAATCTCTAACTTATTACACTGGTCAGTCAGGTTTCAAATGACATCAAATAAAGTCAATAGCGTGTTTATGTACATCGGTATGGCGAGAAATAACACCGATATCGCGGCCAGATAGATTAATATGATTTTTATAGCTGATGATTTAGACAGAGAGCGGCCAATGA
This sequence comes from Thioalkalispiraceae bacterium, assembly GCA_050118115.1. Taxonomy (GTDB): domain Bacteria; phylum Pseudomonadota; class Gammaproteobacteria; order UBA6429; family Thiohalophilaceae; genus SZUA-24. The sequence goes on along the minus strand of JASFLL010000249.1, from coordinate 356 downwards.
CCTTGACGATTAATTTAGCGATGACAAGGGAGGTGAGCGCCGTTATCAGGAAAAACAGTATCTTAACCGCACCGCGCAGTGTCCCTGCCTCACTCATGTAAAGCATAATCACACCACTGGCAAACACCAGGTAATAGGAAAAGATTATATATAGTATCCATTCAAAATGATTTATAGTTTTCTGAAATTTCATTTATTGTCCAGTTTATTGGCAGCTAACCGGGTTAATTCAACCTCGGTAAAATCAATCTAATAAATCTGCTGATACAGCGAAGGTTAACACCCATAGGCCAATTAATGAATAGGCGGTCGTTTCTGTATCCGACCTGGCAAACAGTTTTTATATAATGCAACTT
>JASFLL010000248.1:0-3948 GCA_050118115.1 Thioalkalispiraceae bacterium | reverse complement strand
TAAAAAATAGATCACCGTGAGCTGCACGAATATGTTAATGAACCAAAAACTGTATCCACTGTCTGCATGTGGATCTATAAGGTTATTGAAAAAGAGCAATACACTCGGATACAGGGTCCCGCCTTTTAGTTCATGAGCGAGGGCCAGCAAGAAGGCGGGTATCATTATTCGCGGCAGCGCACTCAGCGCATGCATTGGTTGCTCTGTCTTCAGCACTCGTTGTAGCTGAAACCGCGCAAAGATAAATCCCATAGGGATGACGAGCATAAAAGCTGACCCCGAAATGTCGATACCAAACTGGTTGAAGATATCAGCGTGATTCACCACGATGGCGACAATGGCCAGGGCACGCACAATAGCGGAAGTTTCCATGGTCACCCACCTCGCCGAGCGGCGGGGAAGCGCTTCAAGTTGAGCAATGGACATATTCTCCCAGGCATGGGGAAGGTAGCCCAAGTACCGCTGAATTGCCATGCTGGCCTGGATGAATCCAAGAGAATCCCCACCGGAGTCCGTGAAATTGTTATCGTCTTTTATCTCGGTAACACCCAGTATTCCACAGAATTCTTCGCGCAAACTCTTCTTCACTCGACCTTCTTCGGTCACATGGGCACGCTTCGCCTCTGTCTCGTTCTTCTCCAGCGGATGTTTTGCCAGATATTGCCTGGTGATCTCCTTGCGTTGGATCTTGCCGGTCGCCGTCCGGGGTAAAGTATCGATACGGTAGATACGGGTAGCTCCACTTGCATTAACGTTGAACTTCGCGGCGGCGCTGACCACCGCGGCCGTCAACTCGGCATCCGTCACCTCCAGGGTCGATGCCGCCGCAACAAGAATCCCATCACCTCGCATCGGATCCGGAACCCGGCATATGGCGAAATCACCCGGTCTGTTCAGCGTACTTCGCACTCCCGCTTCGAGGGCATCAGGAGGGAGCTTCAAGCCGCTACAATTAATGACGTCATCACTCCGTCCTTTGTAATAAAGGTATTCCCCGTCCATCTCGCCAAGGTCATTTGTGGTCAACCAGCCGTCCTCATCCCGAGGATCAAACTGCTTGCCACTCTGGATGAGCATGTGCGTGACATGTGGACCGCGAATTTTAATTCGCCCGTCATCGGCCAGGGCCACCTCGACATCACCGTAGCCGCGACCCACCGATTCGAGCTTGTCATCCGGCGCAATATGCACTTCGAGGAATGTGCTTCGGGACGCTTCAGTCAATCCATAGTGCTGGACGATCTTCGCATTCGGGAATAGCGCCTTCATTGTGAGCTTCTCCTCGCGACTCATATATTGACTGCCGATTTCAATCCATCTGACACGCGCCCCTGATTCATTTGTTATTGCATTCGAATTGAGCAATATTCGCCAGAGGCTCGGCACCGCAGAGATCGCGTTGATTTCCTTTGCCTCGAGTAGCTGGTTGATCTCCACCGGATTGAACCCCTGGGCCGGGATATACACGCTACCCCCGGCCGCGGCGACCGCGCGGCAGCGCCCAAAGCCGAAGGAATGGTAGACCGGGACACCGATATACTCTCGAATGTCCGCACTAACCTCCATAACCGAGTTGAGCCGTTTCACCACATCGCTCAGAGCCCGGTGCGTCAGGACAACACCTTTGGGATCCCCCTCGGTTCCCGACGTAAACAGAATTTGAGCGACTGCATCATCATCTCGCAATTCGATTTGCGGCTTCATCCAACCATACGCCTCTTCGACTTGCAGGACCTCATCCACATGAGCCACATCGATTCGGTAAGTGTCGTCTTTTGAAGCTAATGGAACGACAATATCTCCGTTGCTCATGCACGAGAGAGCTTTCTCGACATAGGTGGTTGTGTTTTTTGCGACCAGACCAAATGTCCTGTTGCTATTGCCTTGAATCATTTAAACCACCCATGGAGATAGAAAAACACACGGCTTTGTGCGCGGTGCATTTTTACAATACATAACATATTCAAATTCTTCCCCTGCAATCTTTCACATATAGATGACTGATCAATACGAATTGACATTCGTTTTCTCATGCTGGTCATGGGCCTAAGATACTTCACCGCCGGGCCCGTCTGACTCCTGAATGCGAGATAGTTCATCGGTCATTAGTTGAACGTTTTCGTCGTTGAATATCTGAAGGTGCTCACCCGGCAGCATAATCTTTATGACAGGCCCAGTGATATACGCCTGCCACCCGTAAAGCGGGGCATCCATTTTGTTACCAGCCCATTGCTCCACTATCTCGCACTTAAACAGGATGAGTGGGCATGAGACTGTGTAGGAAGGATCGTACCCAGAACGGGCCTCCCAGAAAGCAGCGCCAATGCGATTGATTTGTGCTTTCATTTTTTCATCAACGATTTCTTCATCGGCTACCTCGGGATCGCGACCGAACAGTTTCAATCCTCGATTTTTCAGATTCTGCCAGCGCGCGCAGAGATATTTCCATCGCTCGTCAGATTTCGCCGTTAACAGCGTGTGAATATGTTCAGCAATGCGCAAAGGAAGCGGAAGCAATTTCGGGAACTGCGGTGCAAATCCATCAAAGGAGATAATCCTCTTCACATCACGTTTTTTCTTTTGAAAGCGATTGGCAAGTTCAAAGGCCAGCAATGCTCCGACACTGTATCCGCCGAGAACAATCGGCCCTTTGTCACAAACAGCTTCTATCTCCTTCTCGTAGATGTCCGCCATCTCCTCCATGGTGTAGTTATCACCACCGTCTTGCTCCCTGGTTCCCACCGCGTTCAACACATACACAGGCTGATCAGGTGGGAGCGCGGCATACAGTCTGTGAAATACAAACGCAAATCCACCCGCACCCGTGAAAAGGAAAATCGGTGGACGGTTTCCATGGGTGTTAAGCGGTACCAGGAGACTTTCTGAACTGTCATGACGAGAGAGGCTGGCAATACTCTCTGCCTGCTCCGCTATCGTATGGTGATTGAGCACCATCGTCAGTGGTATGTCCTCGTTGAGTTCCTTGCTCAACTTTGTTACCAGCATAACGGCCAGCAACGAATGGCCGCCCAGATCAAAGAAATCGTCATGAATGCCGATGGCTGACCTGCCGAGCACCTCCTCCCATACTGCCGCGATTGACTTTTCGATGTCATTCCGAGGTGCGACAAAGCCATCGCACTGAGACTGCTTTGTCGGGTCCGGCAGTGCCTTGCGGTCCACCTTACCGTTCGTGGTGATAGGCATTTTATCCATGAAAACCAGCAGAGACGGGACCATAAAATCGGGGACTTTCTTGGCCACTTTTACTTTGACCTCGTTCGAGTCAAGCTCAACGTTCTGCTCTTGAACGACATAGGCGACCAGGGATTTCTGTCCGGACGAGTCTTCAAATGCGGAACAGACTGATTCCTTAATGCCGGCAAGGCTGTTGAGCACCGCCTCGATCTCTCCCAATTCGACCCGATATCCCCTGATTTTGACTTGAAAATCCGCGCGCCCCAGAAACTCCATGCAACCGTCATCGAAGTAACGTGCCAGATCTCCTGTTTTGTATAACCGCTCTCCTGGTCTAAATGGATCATCGATGAAGCGCTCCGCAGTGAGACCGGGTCGCTTGAGATACCCAGAGGCTAGGCACGTACCGCCAATATACAAATCGCCGACAACGCCGACGGGGACGACACGGAGGTGCGCATCTAATATATAGTATCTGGAATTTTGGATCGGCGTTCCGTAGGGGATGCTGGGCCACGCAGGGTCGACTGCACCAATGGGATACCAGTTTGACCAGATTGCCGCTTCGGTCGCGCCGCCCATGCTCATGACCTTGGGGTGATTGAAAATTTGCCGAATCTGATCCGGAAGCGTAACCGGAATCCAGTCGCCACTCAGCATCACGAGCCGCAGTGGAGAACTGGGGACGCTGTCGGGAAAGAATGAAACAAGACGTTGCAAGGCTGCCGGCGCAGAGTCCCAGATCGTGAT
>JASFLL010000247.1:0-3967 GCA_050118115.1 Thioalkalispiraceae bacterium | reverse complement strand
CCAGGCAGATTTGCACCCATATCAGTAGCGAGCGCCCGTTCAAAAACGGTAACCGGTTTGCTTTTTATTACCCGGTGGGTAACGAAGTCAATTTACTGGCATTACTGGAACACGCCTGGACTCTTGGCAAACAAACCTATTTACCCGTACTTGCACAGTTTCCCAGGGGGAGCCTGTGGTGGGTAGAACACACTGCATCGACCCCGATGTACCTGAACCAGTTTGGTATCCCCGAGCCTCAACACCCACGTCGGGCCAGGCGAACCAAGCTACGCAGCCTGGATATCATCTTTATGCCTTTGGTCGCCTTTGATGCAAAGGGTAATCGTATGGGAATGGGTGGTGGTTATTATGATCGCAGCCTGGCAAAGGTTTATCGACAGGATAATCCGTGGCACCGCCCTTTCCGCATGGGTGTTGCCTATAGCTGGCAGCAGGTAGAATCGATCCCGGTTGAAAAATGGGATATCCCCCTTGATGCGATTGCGACTGAAAAGGGAGTTACCTGGTTTAGGAGATAAAAATGAAGTACTGGTTAATGAAGTCTGAACCCGATGTGTTTGGCATTGATCATCTGGCAAAGATGCCAAAGAAAACCGAGCACTGGGATGGTATCCGTAACTACCAGGTACGCAACATGATGCGTGATGAGATGAAAAAAGGGGACCTGGCCTTTTTTTATCACTCAAATTGCAAGGAACCGGGCATTGTTGGCATTATTCGCATAGTAAAAGAGGCCTATCCGGACTTTACTGCCTTTGATCCCAGGGAAAAATACTACGATCCGAAAAGTAATCCCGAAAATCCACGCTGGTTCATGATTGATGTAAAGCTTGAACGTAAATTTAAGCGCACAATCAGCTTGCAAGAGCTTAAAACTTACAAATCTTTAGCTGAAATGCTGATTTTAAGACGTGGAAACCGACTTTCAATCACGCCGGTGAGTAAAAAACAGTGGGATTTTATCCTCAAACTGGAAAATAAAACTAAAAAAGCCTGATCTGCACTGAAATAAAGCTCGTTGAACACTAATTTGTAAATTTACAGTACGTATTTCACCAGTATTTTTCAAAATAAACGTCTCAGAGGGCTTCTAAAACGGTTTTAAAGGCAATTTTTTACTGTTTTTCCATGCCTGATTAGAAAAAAGAGTTATTTTAGTTAGAAAACATACGAATTAGCCCCTGTAAACTTTTTTCAGCGGCGTTTTATTTGTAGACAAACCATTATCAATAAAAAAAAACGTTCCCCAGATCAGCGTTAAATGCTTTTTAGAGCACTATTTTTGTTTTTGAAACTTAAAATATAAAAGTTTTTACTCAAAAACGCTTATTCACGCTGTTAGCACTTAAAAATTGTTCTTGAGCATGCGCAAAATCATCTTCCGAGCAAAAATTTTTATTAAATTCGCCTGGTCACACCTGGATTTTTATAAATTTGATCCAAATTTTTTATGATTTTTATAAAACAAAGTCATTTTTTAAGTTTGAACAGAAAAAATTGATCGAGAACGTCAAAATTTTGATCCTTTATGCCATTAATTAATAAAAAATTGCATTCAAAACACTCTTTGGCGTTAAATTTTTAATAATTTTAATTGTTGAATTAAATATTTTTAAAAAATCGACGATAAAAAGCCTCTAATTGATCTTAAATGTCGTTAACGTGGATTTATTAACAACGAATACTAGATTTTTTTATTGACTTAGCTATACTCCACTAAACTCAGTGTTCAACCTCTGGAGGGTTACAACAATGGCAACAAAGAAGAAAACTCGCAAAAAGGCGACAAAGAAAAAGGCAGTCCGTAAAAAGACTGCAAAGAAACGCGTAGCTAAGAAGAAGACTACGAAGAAGAAAGCAAAGAAAAAGGCCAAGAAAAAAGCCACCAAGAAAAAGGCTAAAAAGAAGGCCAAGAAGAAGGCTAAGAAAAAAGTAGCCAAGAAAAAGGCTAAAAAGAAGGCCAAGAAGAAGGCTAAGAAAAAAGCCAAAAAGAAAGTAAGCAAGAAAAAGGCTAAGAAAAAAGCCAAGAAGAAGACGACCAGCAAGAAGAAAGTACGTCGTCGCAAGAAGAAGTAAGACGGCTATTTAGCCAGTAGAAAGGGCCTCAATCGAGGCCCTTTTTCTTTTTCTTCCACCTTCTCCTCATCCATTTGAGAGGCTTAATTAATATCAGTTGAGGAACAGGGCGTAGGCCGGATTATCGGTCTCTTCCCAGTATGGATAGCCGATTTCACCAAGAAATTTTCTGAATTGCTGCTCTTCACCATCAGGAACCTGCATGCCGACCAGGACCCGGCCATAGGCGGCACCATGATTACGATAGTGGAACAAACTAATGTTCCATTGTTGCCCCATATTATTCAGAAATCTTAATAGTGCACCCGGCCTTTCGGGGAATTCGAAACGATAGAGTCGCTCATTTTTTACACCCGCAACTCGCCCACCCACCATATACCGGATATGTAGTTTGGCCATTTCATTATCAGTCATATCCAGCACTGGATAATCTTTATCTTTTAGTTTGTTGATCAGTTCATCTTTTTCCTGTTCACCGGATTGCATCTGTACACCGACGAAGACATGGGCATTGTCAGGATCCGAGTACCGATAATTGAATTCGGTGATACCCCGCATGCCAATAATTTCGCAAAACTGGCGAAAACTCCCCGGGCGCTCCGGAATCGTGACCGCCACGATTGCCTCCCGGTGCTCACCTAACTCTGCGCGCTCAGCGACATGTCGTAAGCGATCGAAGTTCATATTGGCGCCACTGTCGATGACTACAAATGTTTTACCTGACTGCGGATGCTTTGCGAGATACCGTTTCATGCCCGCTACCGCCAGTGCACCTGCCGGTTCAGCAATGGAACGAGTATCATCGAAGATATCCTTGATTGCGGCACATATTTCATCGGTACTGGCCAGGACCACATCATCGACACACTGTCTGGCTATCTCAAAAGGATACTCACCCACTTTGCGTACAGCGACACCGTCCGCAAAAATTCCCACCTGCTCCAGTTCAACCCGTTCGCCGGCCTGCAGGGCAGCATGTAAACAGGCTGAATCCTCCGCCTCAACACCAATGATCCTGATTGAAGGGTCGACTGATTTAACATAAGCACTAATGCCACTGATCAGACCACCGCCACCTACAGGAACAAAAATGGCATCAACCGAGCGTCCCTGGGCCTTCATCTGGGCAAGTATCTCGACGGCAACCGTGCCCTGGCCGCTAATCACGTCCAGATCATCATAAGGGTGGATGAAAGTAAGTTGCCCCGCTTCTGCCAGCTTGTAGGCATGCGCACAGGCATCATCATAGGTATTACCATGCAGAATGATTTTGGCCCCATATGATGCTACAGAATTAACTTTTATCCGGGGTGTTGTCTTGGGCATGACGATGGTCGCCTTGATACCAAGGCGTTGTGCTGCCAGCGCGACTCCCTGGGCATGATTACCTGCCGAAGCAGCGATAATTCCCCGTTGGCGCTCCTGGTCAGATAAATTCGAGATCTTGTTGTATGCCCCCCTTAATTTGAAGGAAAAGACCGATTGCAGGTCCTCACGCTTCAGAAATACCTGGTTTTCGAGCCGTTTACTCAACAAAGGGGCATAGTCGATGGGCGACTCTACTGCGACTTCATAGACACTGGCTTTCTTAATTTTCGCTACTAGTTCTGGAAACATCGACTTCCTGCAATTTTGAGTTAAAGGCTTTATTCAATTCACACATCCCTAATATAATGAGAGTTTCCCTTCGCGACAATGCGGAATTGGTAATCAGGAGAATAATATGACACAAGATGAAATGAAGCAGGCCGTTGCCAGGGCCGCCATTGACTACGTGGAAGCAGGTACCATCATCGGTATTGGCACCGGCTCCACCGCGAATTTCTTTATCGATGAACTGGCCAAGATTAAACACAAGATCGAAGGCACGGTCGCCAGCTCGGTGGCC
>JASFLL010000246.1:0-3982 GCA_050118115.1 Thioalkalispiraceae bacterium | reverse complement strand
TAACTTCGCCGGCCTGTGACGCGTAGCTTGGACGCACTTTCTGGGTAACAGGCCTGGCATAGTCTATGGACATCATGACGTTTAAGGTGAATATGGTCAGCACGGAGACGGCAAACAATTTCTTGGCCCATGGCCGGTCGTCAGTTGCTTTGTACGCACCCCATGCCATGGACAACCACACCAGCCCCAGGATAAGGGCCACCGCACAATAGCGGTAACCGGTGTAGCCGCCAAAGGTAAGCATCAGCGCCGACATGATAAACGCCAGCAAGTAACCGATGATATGTTTTTTGGTAGCGGGCACTCCCCGCGCCACCGGGAAGACTGGGATTGCGGCGGCGGAATAATCATCCAACCGGTAAATTGCAATGGCATAGAAGTGGGGCATCTGCCATAAGCTGAAGATCGCCAACAGAATCAGCGCCCCCATATCAAACCGACCATTTACGGCACAATATCCTGCCAGGGGCGGCGCGGCGCCCGCCAAACTGCCAATCAACGGTGCATAGACCGAATGGCGTTTGAGATAAAGGCTATAGATACCCACGTAGATGACAAAACCACTCAGCACGATGGCCACCGTAAGAGTATTGGTTGTCGTCAATAACAGCGCCATTCCGCCCGCACCCAGCACTGAAGCGTAGAACACGGCGGCGTGGGGCGATACCAGTCCTCTGGCGAGCGCGCGACCGCATGTGCGGGCCATCATCTTGTCAACGTCTCTATCCAAGCAGTTGTTAAAAACACAGCCGGAAGCGATCACTAAAGATATGCCGGCAGTAGTAGACAGCAGCAAAGCGATATCAACACTGCCTTTGGACGCCAGAAAAAAACCGCCCAAGACCGAGATCACGTTGCCAAAGAGGATTCCGGGCTTGATGATGAGCAAATAGTTTTTAAGCCAATCGGGCATTGTTACGTAAGACGGTAGTTGAGGTGGTACATGATCCATAATGTTCCACCGATGATAAGTACCATGATCAATACGGAGAACAGCAAGGCAAAAAGATTCCACCGCGCCTTTGATGATGCGTTAAGATGAAGGAAATAATGCAAATGCACAAGAATTTGCGCAACGGCCGCGCTGAATATGGCGATGACTGTGGCCGCGTTCGACAATTTGCCGTGCATAACCAACGCAAACGGTATGGCGGTTAACACGATGGATAAAGTAAAGCCGATGGCATAGGCCTTGAGGCTGGCCTCACCGGCACCGGCGCTGTCAATGGGCTCAACGGATGCGTGATTCATTCACATGACTCCCAACAAGTAGACAACCGTAAATACGCCTATCCACACGATATCGAGAAAGTGCCAGAACATGCTCAGGCGAAGTAAGCGGGACTGAACCGGCGTGGTCAGCCCCTTAACGAACACTTGCCACACCATGACCGCCATCCAGATCAGACCGAAGGTCACGTGGGTACCGTGGGTGCCAACCAGGGTAAAAAATGCCGAAAGAAAGCTGCTGCGCGACGGTCCGTTACCGTCAAACACCATAGCGTGGAATTCATGAATCTCCATAAGGATAAAACCCAGCCCTAGTAAAAAGGTGATCATTAATCCCGCCATGACCCAGGCTTTCTTGTTTTGGCGTAAGGCGATCATCACCAGGCCGTAAGTGGCACTACTGAATAGCAAAAACAGGGTCTCGGCGAAAGTGTAAGGCAGATCAAACAGTTCCTTACCGCTTGGTCCGCCGGCATAGCTGTGACTCAAGACCGCAAACGTGGCGAACAGCGACGCAAACAATATGAGGTCAGTCATGAGGTAAATCCAGAAACCAAACGCCAAATTGGCGGTACCGTCGTGGTGCTCCGCTTCCCCGGCGTAGACAACTTCGACGGTGGCCTCTCCATTTGCCATTAATTAGCCTCCAACAAAGGATTGGAAGGCAGCGCCGGCTCAAGCTGGTAGCGGTGTTCGACTCTACTCAGCTGCCGATGGCGCTGGTTCTCGATCCGTTCAACTTCGGCGGCGGGAATGGTGTATTCGGTATCCTCATCCATAGAGCGCGCAATTAGGGTAAAAAGCAGGCCTAGAGCACTCAGGATAGCCAACCACCAGATGTACCACACCGCGCTGAATCCGAACACAAAAGCCAGGGCGCCGATAACTACGCCATGAGGTGAGTTTTTGGGCATTACAATGTCGTAATACCTGTCCGGCCGTTCATACGCGACACCTTTTTCTTTCATGTCTGTAAACGCATCGATGTCGTGCACCACGGGGGTTACCGCGAAGTTATAGACGGGCGGCGGGGATGAAGACGCCCACTCTAAAGTGCGGCCGTCCCAGGGATCGCCGGTGAGGTCGCGAGTGACATGGCGCTCGCGAATGCTAACCGTCAGTTGAACGATCTGAAATGCGATACCTAGCGTAATCACCGCCGTACCGATAGCGGCGACGATAAGATAAGGGTGCCACGCGAGGTTGGCGTAGTGATCCATGCGCCGGGGCATACCCATGAAACCCAGCGCGTACAAAGGCATAAAGGCCAGGTAAAATCCAATCAGCCAGCACCAGAACGCGCGCTTGCCCCATTTTTCGTTAAGCGGAAAACCGAAAGCCTTGGGAAACCAATAAGTATAGCCGGCAAAAAAGCCGAATAGCGCTCCGGGGATGAGCACATTGTGAAAGTGCCCGATGAGAAACAAGCTGTTATGCAAGACAAAATCGGCCGGGGGTACCGACAACAGCACTCCCGTCATGCCGCCGAGGGTAAAAGTCGACAAAAAAGCCAGGGTCCAGTACATAGGCGTGGTAAATCTTACCCGGCCACGGTACATAGTAAACAACCAGTTGAAGATCTTCACCCCGGTGGGTATGGCGATCAACATGGTCGCAATACCGAAAAAGGCGTTGACTTCCGCACCCGCGCCCATGGTGAAGAAATGGTGCAGCCAGACGGTAAAGGAAAGTATCGTGATTGCGGCCGTGGCATAAACCAGGGATTTGTAGCCGAACAACCGCTTTGAGGAGAAAGTTGCAACCACTTCGGAAAAAACGCCGAAGGCCGGCAGAATCAATATATAGACCTCGGGATGCCCCCAAACCCAGAACAGATTGATATACATCATCGTGTTACCGCCCAGGGTGTTGGTAAAAAAGTGCATATCCAGATAGCGATCTAAGGTAATCAGTGCCAAAGCGGCGGTGAGCACTGGAAAAGCCAGCACCATGAGCACGTTAGTGAACAAAGTAGTCCACACAAAGATCGGCATGCGCATCAGCTTCATGCCTGGGGCGCGCATTTTCAGGATCGTGACCAGAAAATTAATGCCTGTCAGCAGCGAACCGATACCGGCAATCTGAAAAGCCCAAATCCAGTAGTCTACACCCGTTCCCGGGCTATAGAGCTTTTCTGTCAGGGGCGCGTAACCGGTCCAGCCGGCTTTTGAAAATTCACCCAGCGCCAGCGACACCATCACCAGCCCGGCAGCGGCTGAGGTAAGCCACAGGCTCACCGAATTCATAAAAGGAAACGCCACATCGCGAGCGCCGATTTGCTGGGGCACGGCGATATTCATCAATCCCACCAGAAACGGCATGGCCATAAAGATAATCATGATAGTGCCGTGCGCGCTGAAGATTTGATTGAAGTGGTCCGGAGTGAGAAAGCCCTGAGAGGTGCCGGCGGCCACCGCTTGCTGCATGCGCATCAAGATGGCATCGGCGAATCCGCGCAGCAGCATCACCAAGGCCAGGACGATATACATAATGCCGATCTTCTTGTGGTCCAGGCTGGTCAGCCACTCCTTCCATAAATAGGTCCACTTTTTGTGATAGGTGATCAGGGCCAGAATCGTTATGCCAATGATGAGCATGAACAGCAAAACGGTCATGACAATGGGTTGGTCAAACGGAATCGCGGAAAAACTTAAGTTACCTAACATCAGTTTTGTTCCAATGAATTTTTTTCGAAAGCGCCGGTTTTAGCTTGATAAGAGCCGGTCTTGCTAGTATCGGAAGCGTGGTATTT
>JASFLL010000245.1:0-3983 GCA_050118115.1 Thioalkalispiraceae bacterium | reverse complement strand
ATGCCTGCTTTATTTCTGTTATCAGATCGACTGTTTCCTGTGTGTCCCCAACCTCTCCGATTAATACCACTTCTGGTTCATTGTCCTGGACCGCTTCTTTCCAGTTCTCTGCAGAAACAGAGTCGTAGATTTCATAGTCTATAAAATCCAGTAACAAATCCAAATTCTGTCGACGCTCTTTATTGTTATCGATAATGAAAATAGACATAAGCTCCAATCTATAGGCTGTTGCGAATTACGGGTATTTGCTCTCAGGCAAATGTTTACACGACGTACTGAGAGTAGACAGATATTATTCGAAAGTCAAAATATTGGCGATCTGCGTGAGAGAAGGTCTAAGTTTCTACTATATATGATAAATCTGCGGTGAATTGCTAGCTAGCGCGATTGAACCGAGTGATCCCGGTTATGGGCAACCTGGCGGCGATGTTGCCGGAATACCCAACGTTCCCAGGCAGATTGCTCATCGCTGGATTGTGAGACAAACTGGGCAGTACACCAGTCTTCTTCCACATCCTTGATTTCGACAATGGCCTGGACCGGCAGGGCAATTGACTCATAAAGAAATAGCGTTACCCGGTATTGTTCACCGACTTTTGCAGCTGGATGTCGCCAGGCTATGGTCTCGGCGCCTAGTCGGAGCAGTACAGAAGCCGGACGTGACTGTTGAGTATGTAGCAGCTGGCCAAGCATTTGGATAACCAGGTCAAGCTTGTGCTCAAGTCGGTGAACTTCAGAGTCAAAATCGTTGTCCCGTTTAATCGCCAGCTGTTCGGTCTGATCCAGTAATGAATAGGCAATATGATTCATGGGAAATTCAACCACAGCATCCCCGGGTGCATGCAGTTCCCAGCTAAACGGGCATCTTGTTTCAATGAGATAGGACACTTGGCAATCAGATAAAGTTTACTTACTAATCAAGCATAGTACAGAACGACAAAAACAGGATTTGTTAACCGGCGTTCTCCAGATATGTGTTCAACGCGCGTTTACCCTGGGATTGCTGATTGAGCTGCTCCAGCATAACTTGTCTTGCCTGCTCGGTGAGCTGAATACAGGTTTTATCCAGCTCCATCACTTCAAACAGTGTGTCTGAAATTATCTGCATTGAGTGCTGGATTTCAGGGTGACGAAACAGGTGCTCCAGGGCTCTGCCTCGCTCCAGCTCCAGGCTGGCCATTAATTCCCAGTCATTGGCGCGCGCATGTTGTAACATACGTTCGGTCAAACGCAGTATTTTATCGGCGCATTGTTGCAAAGACAGATATTGCATTAGCTGGCATTACTTCTGGTTGATTGCTGATGGAATCTCATCCCAGGCCCCTTTCACAGAACGTAGCAGGGAGAGTACTTCATCCAGCATGTCTACATTATTCTCAGCATTGGAACGGATAAGACGCCGTATCATGTAATCGTAAAGATCATCCAGGTTATCGGCAATCTCACCACCGGTATTTTTATCCAGGCTCGCACGCAAACCTTCCACGATTGAGATAGCCCAACTGATATGACTACCTTTCAATGCGGTCTCGTTGCGTTCCATAAATCCTTTTGCCATGGCCACTTTTTCAATGGCACCATCCATTAACATCTGAATCAGACGATGCGGGCTTGCCTGTTCAACACCAGACGATACCCCAACCTGACTATATTCACCTATCGCGCCTCGTGGTTTTACCATATTCATTTTACTGCTCCCATACTGCTGTGTTCTTAATTAACCAATTGTCCCGTTATTTCTTTTCCTTTTTCTGAGCTCCGGGTAGCGCGGCCAGTTGATTCGATAAATACTCACTGGTACTACGCATACGCCCGAGGGTCGCATCAAGATTATTATATTTCTTTAATAATCTTTCTTCTGACACGGCCAAGCGGCGTCCTAACCGTTCTCGTTGTTGATTGATATCCTCAATCTGTCGGTTCAATCCATTACTGCGACTTTGCAATAATCCTTCATTGCCAATATACAAATTCAGGTTTGAACTTAATTGTTCGGCAACCCCGGTGGAAAATGAAACCGTTCCCCGCTTACCGGTCTTACCACCCAGGACTTCGATATTAATGCCTTTGGCTTCACCCGCACCTTTTAGCATATCCCCATGGCCTTCGGCAGGTAGACGACCAATACGGCCAGCCACATCCTGCCCGGAAATACCCTCGGCCGGGTCAATACCTAAATCTCTAATACTGTCTTCAGCAGAGAGCACATCAAGTCTGGAGCGACTTCCCTTACTGTTTGATTCGATAACAAACTGTCCCAGTATATACTCAACAGAAACGGATGCTCCTTCGCGTTTCAGTACAGTATCCTTGTTAATTTGTCTTTGCAGTTCTTCGGCCAGTGCTTCACCGCTGTCATATCTACCTGCTGCGAGCTTAATGGTGCCACTGGTAACACCATCAACACGCACCACCAATTTGTTTTCACCGGCATTAACAGATAAGTCATTTGCCTGACCTATATCAGCACCGATATATTGTCCCTGGGATGCAAGCTGAGTAATCACGACTTCGTGAGAGCCCATTGCAGCATCTTTATCAGCAGATACGAAACGTAGCAGAGAGTCTGTCGTGGAACCGGCACGCGCAAACAACTTGGTCACCTGATCAAGGTTTTCCTCAATCGCAGAATCAAGTTTACTGTCATTAATTTCCAGGCTGCCATCACGATTCGTATCAATACCAATACTGGCCAGAGACCCGAAATCTTCGTTAACGCCGTTATAGGATGCACCCATGACACGTCGAATCTGTTCGGCGATTCCACGTACCGAAGAATCGCCTGATAAGGGACCGCCCTTGCCTGTTTCCGGGTCATAACCTGAAATAGTTTGAATGGTAGCCATCATTTCATTGTAAACACCGACAAAATTGGCTATCGACTCTTTGATGCCGGCTTTATCAAGTTGAGTACTGAGTTGAACCGGTGTTTCCCCGGTCAGGCCGTTCAATTTCAGGCTAACGCCTGTTATTGCTTCGTCAATGCTATTCGATGGACTCGCGATCTGGATCCCATCGAGTAACACTACCGAATCAGCTGCCTTGCCTGTTTCAATCAGGTTCATGGCAGTCGGGTTAGCCGGATCATAGGAAAGTCGTGATAAACCACGGGTATCTCCATCCGTACTATCCTGATCATTTACCACAACCCGCAAACCGTTTATCTCACCGGTCGCTTCAGTAGATAACGTGACACGATATCCGTTACCATCATTTATCAATGATGCATGCACACCAAAATCCGCGTCATTGATACTTTGCACAACGCCACGTAAAGAATTATTTTCATCGGTTATTTGTATATTTTTAACTGGCGCTTTTTCATTGACAATGAACTGGCCATTATCAGGATTCAGTCTGCCAAATTGAAAACTGAGATTTCCAGCCCCAACTGGATCAATATCAGATTTAAATGCTGCTGATGTCAGTCGCTGCGACTGCGCCAACTGAAGTACCTGAATTGAGTAATTACCTGATTGCGCCTCATTGCTGGCAGTAATGGCTACCTTTTCCTCGTCTGAAGAGCTGGCAGCGACTTTACTGAAATCTTCGGGATGTCGTAATGATCCAATTGAATCCTGGAAGTCAGCGAGCGCGCCACGGAATGTACCCAATGCTGAGATGTTTGTCTGGACTTCTGCTTCCTGACGATCAAGGCGATTCTGGACAGGCGCCCCTTCGGCGGTAACCAACTTGTCAACCAGGCCCTCCACATCGAGACTGGAGCCACCTCCTAATCCGGTTGCCTTAATGCCTTGCATATAACCTCGCAGCAGTGCTGTTAAAATGATTGCCGGCCCCGCCAATTCGGGGCCGGCCATACCGGTAATTGCAATTCCAGTGCCAATCCTAGGCTTTTAACTCCAGTAACATCCCTTTCATATCTTGTTGATTTTGTTCCATAAAATCCTGCATCCGTTGAGCCAGAGCTAGCATCTCCTCGGAAGGAATTTGCCGTATTACCGCATCATTCGTTGCGTCGA
>JASFLL010000244.1:0-3995 GCA_050118115.1 Thioalkalispiraceae bacterium | reverse complement strand
TCCAGCGACATCATTAACGCCTGACCGGGATCAGCACCTGCAATCAGCAATAGCTTTACATTTTTTATGCGCCCGGCCTTTGCCGCATTCATCAGGGTGCTCCATCCAGACTTGTTGAGCGTATTTACTTCGGCCTCGGCTTTTAACATGGTCGCCAGTATCTCGCTACGAGTATTACCTGCGGCCAGGTATAACGGTGTTTCACCCGCTTGATCGGTGATATTAATTTTCAAGCCGGCCTGTAATAACACCTCTAACACCTCAGCCGATAACAACTTGTGCCTGGCAAATAAAAATGCCAGGTTTTGTCCGCTCAGGGGATCGACCCAGTTAACGTCCGCGCCATGTTGCAGCAACAATCTGATCATCACAACATCCTCATGTAGCACGGCGGCATTGAGTGGACGTTTGTACAGGCGATCCCCAACGTTGGGACTGACACCATTTTTCAAAAGTTTCTGCGCCTTCTCATAGCGTTGCGAGCGCACGGCGTTCAGCAATTCAGTTTGTGGGTTTTCTGTATCCTGCGCCAGCTTTGCCCCAGCCTTGATCAGCAACTCACATAAACGCTGCTCGCTTCGTTGCAGGCACATCTGCAAAGGTGCCTGCTTGCGCCCGCCCTGGTCATTGACCCGGGCACCATGGGCAAGTAATTGCGCCAGCGAGAGTGCATCATTTTCCAATAACGTTATCATCAGCGGCGTAAACCCGTTGTGGGTCGGTGCGTTCAGATCGGCGCCGGCCTCGATCAACATGCTAATTAAATCTCGATCATGTAAGCGCACTGCTTGCACCAGCGGTGTTAAATCTTTGGCCCGGCCGTGTGGGCTGGTCGCATTCACGTCAGCACCAGCTTTCACTAACGGCGCAATCATCTCATACCGACCAAAGCGTAATGCCACTAACAACGGCGTGCGACCATCACGATCTTTTAACGTGACATCGGCCCCGGCATCGAGCAAGGTCTGCAAGGTTGCACGTCGTCCCCTTTCGGCCGCCATGTGTAACGGGGTACTGCCATGCTTAGTCACCGCGTTCACGTTGGCGCTTTTTTTTATAAGCACCTTAATCAAACCCGTGGCATTATTCATGACCGCGTAATGCAAGGGTGTGTACTGATCTTTACTAGGCTTGTTGGGATCAGCGCCCAACGATAACAACAGCAGTGCCATATCAGGTTGTCGACTGTTGGCCGCCTCATGGATGGCATAATAACCATTGCCATTACTGGCTTCATCAATCTTCATGCCCGCCTGTACAAACCAGCGGACATCATCGGGGTGCTCAAAACGGATGGCATCCATGAAGGCCTTGACCGTAAATTCCAGATCCTTTGCTTTGAGTTTTTCCATGGCCGACTGCGGTGTAGGATAGGCCTGTGCCCCACTGACCAGCCACAGTGATGTCAACAATAAGACAAGCAGTCGTTTCATTAATCCCCCACCTTAATCTCGATCTTCAACTTACCTCGATCTTTGCGGGTCTTGGGCTGAACATTCACCGGGTCAACCCCACCGGCCTTTGCTAACAAAGCCACGATATCAAAATGGCCAGCCCGTTTAGCTTCACTCAATGCCGTCCAGCCTTGCCGACTTCGTGCATTAACATGTGCACCCTGTTTTAATAGCAGGCTGGCTTTTTCCGAGCTGCCAACTTGCGCCGCAGCCATTAGTGGTGTCCAGCCATGCCAGTTCGCTTTGTTTACATCCGCGCCCGCGTCGATTAACGCTGTTAGCACGGCAATCCCACTGTGGGCACTGGCCTTGACGAGTAGTGGCCAGTGATCCTTATCCATGACATTCACCTTTGCACCATGTTTGATTAACAGCCGAACCATGTTGGCATCCGCCGTGGCATCAGTCACGGCGACAAACAGCACGGTGGCTTGATCCCTGGAACGGCGCTGATGGATATTGGCCCCAGCCGCGAGTAATTTTTCCACCAGGTAGGGATCCTGCTGGGAGACGGCCCAAAACAACGGTGGCCAGGAATAAATGTCGAAACTGGGCTTACGGTGATGACCGCCCGCATTCACCCTGGCAGCGTGGGCTAACAAAAGATCAACACAGGCATAACAGCGCTCTTGCACGGCTTGCGCAAGGATACTTTGACCGCGCTTGTTCAGACTATTGGCATCGGCGCCGCGTTTGAGCAGACTCTCAAATATATCAACACGATAATTCCGTCGCTGCAAGGCCAGCACCAGGGCGTTTTCACCCTCATCATTAACCGCATGAATGTCACTCCCGGCACGCAATAGCCACTGTACTGCCGTCAGGTTTTTTTCGGTAACGGCAAACATTAACGCTGTCAGATTTTTTTCATAACGTTGTTGGGGATTGATGCCGGCACGCAACAGGACGCGTAAGGCATCGGGCAACTGGTTCTTGATAGCAAAATACAGGGCATCATGCGCCTGTTCGTTTTTATGATACAGATCGGCCTGCTGGGCAATCAGGTAACGTAGCATCGCTGTATTATTTTGTCGCACGGCCTCGATTAACGCGGTGTTGCCATATTGATCAGCCTGGTTAATGTCCCAGCCATAGTGAAGCAACATTTGTAACAGACGGCGCTGGTTAGATTGTGCCAGCCGGTGGACAACAGGTTGGCTGTTTTTTCTGTAACGCTTTCGCCATTTAGCCACATCGCTATGCTGCAACACGAACGCCAGTGATACCGTCGAGTTCTGTGACAAGGCCAGGTCGAAGATGGTTGTCTGGCTGATACCGGTGAGATAAGGATCGGCATGATGCGCCAGCAAATAGCTGGCCTTTTCCAGCTCACCCTGCTTTAAACAATAATAAAGAAAAGGCTCTTTGGTCTGTGGCATCTGGCCATTAGCATTTGCGCCTTGCTCAAGGAAAGCCAACACCTGGTCCGGCGTGCCAGACTGCACGGCCTCCTGCAGATTGGCAGGGGGACGATATTCCGATATCACATAGTTATGTTTGGCGGAAAAGTCGATGTTTTCCCGAGCCATGGCCGTGGGCACCACCAGCCACAAACATACACTATATATAAAGTAGCGATATCGCATTCTAATTATGTCGTTTGTATAAATACTGTAAGTATAGGATTATATCGAGGCCGGGTTTGTAAAGTTATTGTAAAAAGCAAGCAGGTGCATACCGACAACCGCCATGTCATAGTCACTATAGCAAACCTTGCAAATGCAATCTGGCTGACGTTATGGTGGGATTTACGATGCGCCATTCCGTTAACCGACTCTTCTTTCTGTAAAAATCGCACACTTTTCATGTTCTTTTAAAAATGACATATCTTTTAAACCAAATTGATATGCTTAGTATCCTGAAAAACTTTTCATTGGCATAAAAGAAAATGGGTTGCGATTGCAACCCTTCAATGATTTGCATTTCCAAGGGGGGTCGACCGCGAAGCGGGACGTGCTTTGGCACGCCCTAAGGGTGAGCTGCGATAGTAGCGAATCACAAAATTGCCTGGAGCAATTTTGGATGCACGTCAGTGCACCCGTAGGGTGAAGGCCAGGGATGGCCTTCATCAACCCCTGTACTCGCCAGTGAAAGGGCTAGGCAAACGTTTGAACTAATTTAACATTTCAGCTGCTGTGTGCTTAAAATGCGCTAATAAATTGGGTTTGAGTTTCTATCATAAACCTTATTACCTGGCCTGTTGATTATAAAACATGACCGCCTTTTCACGACGCCAGCGTTGTACCTGCGTGTCTTTGGTATAACTTTTCTCCAAAATTAATTGCAACGTACCTTCCATACGCCAACGCTTGGTTTCTGAATCCAGACGCATGATCTCTTTACCCTTTTCATCAAAGAAAACAAGCGCGGGACTATAATTGAGACCCAGTCGGTTATACCAGGTTTTTGCTGCAATACGACTTCCGCCTGGTGTTACGACAGCGGTTTTTGAATCAGTCGCATCAAGCTGGAGGGTATCGAACTGTCCAAGCAGTCGACGAATTGGTTTATCCGTTAATACTCTTTGATGAAATCGATCAC
>JASFLL010000243.1:0-3996 GCA_050118115.1 Thioalkalispiraceae bacterium | reverse complement strand
TGAACCAGGGGCTGACCTGGTCCATGACCCAGACCTCCAAACTGGACATCACCCATCCGGAACAACGCGGTTTAACAATTGGACTGAATGAATTCTCGGGCTACTTCGGCGTCGCACTGGCCGGAATCATCACGGCTTACTTAACCCAATGGCTTGGAGCACGCGAAAGCCTGTTATGGTTTGGCATGATCACTGTCATTGTCGCGATCATCACGACCCAGCTCTGGGTAAAAGACACCTTGCCCTGGGCGCATGCAGAAGCAAGAGAACATGCAGCGGGTAAAGCAACAGGCCCCAGACCACGTTTTCCCACAAATATCTCGGACACCCCAACCACCTGGGAAGTGTTTACTCTGATGTCCTGGCGGGATAAACGCATGTTTGCCTTTAGCCAGGCGGGGCTGGTGGAAAAATTTGTCGATGCCCTGATCTGGGTGTTTTATCCCGTGTATTTATATCAGCACGGTTTGAGCCTGGCCAACATCGGCTGGGTGGTTGGTATCTATGGTTTCGTCTGGGGTGGTTCGCAGTTTGTGACCGGTAAGCTTTCGGATCATATCGGTCGGCTGTGGCCGATCACGATCGGCATGTGGATCTGTGGTGCCGGTGTCGGCTTAACTTTACTGTCCAATACATTGTGGCAGTGGTCAGTGTCAGCGGCCATTACCGGATTTGGTATGGCGTTGTTGTACCCGAACATCAGTGCGGCCGTGGGTGATATTGCCCATCCGAGCTGGCGCGGGTCGGCAATTGGCATCTATCGTTTCTGGCGTGACCTGGGATACGGTATTGGTGCCCTGTTGTTAGGACTGGCTTCTAATCTGACCGGTATTATCAGCACCGGTTTCTGGTTTGTGATGATTGCGATGTTTGTTTCCGGTTTCCTGGTTCTCATCATTGCCGAAGAAACCCATCCGCGGATCAACCCTGCCGAGGAGTAAGGTAGGCATCAAGGCATATGCACATTAGCAACCGCCGGAAGGCCTTGTTTATCGCTGAGCAAACTCGCTTTCATAATTAATCAGCTTTAAACATTGCGTGGCATGCCATACATTGCTGCATTAACCTGCCAGTGTATGAAGCAAGCATATCCATATCGTCAGTTTCAGCCCGGATAACCAGTTCTTCGAACATCATGTGCGTCGGACCGCCGATATCCTTGAATGACTGCGGTAGTTTATTTCTAACTGAATCAGGCGTGGCACGTGCCATGCGGTTACCGGAATAACGAGCGGACCTGATTATTAGCTCCCGATTCTCTTCACCTATTCCGGTCACAATGCCTTGAATGCTAGCGAGCATTTGTCTCATTTCACTTAAAAATTCCAGTTTTTCTTCAGCGCTAAGCCCCAGACTAATACGTTTGTCAGTATTTTCGTTTTCAGCTACGGCTACAGACAAACTATTAAAGACTAACGAAACTAAAAACGTGGCTTTTAGAATATATTTCATTTTTTCTGCTGTTCGATCGCACAAAGTGTATGAGACAGATAGCTGTATTGTACACAGAAATCAAATCAAGAAGTATACAACTATACCCATTTTAAAAAATCCTGTCGTGCTCTCTAACAGAAACATATATTTCAGGATTGTGTTTATGTATGTTGCGGCTGTTCGTACCAGTTTTTCGAGCGGTTGACGATCTTCACTACTGACAACATCACCGGTACTTCAATTAATACACCCACCACTGTCGCCAGGGCCGCGCCGGACTGAAAACCGAACAGGCTGATGGCAGCGGCCACCGCCAGTTCAAAAAAATTACTGGCGCCGATCAGGGCTGAAGGGCCGGCCACGCAATGGGCCACCTTGAACCTGCGATTCAGCAGATAGGCCAGGCCCGAATTAAAATAGACCTGTATTAAAATCGGTACAGCCAACATTAGAATCACAAGCGGTTGCGCCAGGATCTGTTCACCCTGAAAGCCAAATAATAAAACAATCGTCAGTAATAACGCAGACAATGAAACAGGGTACAGGCGTTTTAAGATCGTCTCGAGTAACAACTCGGGCTGCGCACGACCAAAGATAACTCGCCGCCAGAGCTGGGCGAGGATCACGGGTATTACTATATATATAAGGACAGATAGAAACAGGGTATCCCAGGGCACGCTGATCGCCGAGATACCCAGCAGTAAACCAACGATCGGGGCGAAGGCAAAGATCATGATCACATCGTTTAAGGCGACCTGGGTCAGGGTGAAGTGGGGTTCGCCTTTGGTCAGGTTACTCCAGACGAACACCATGGCGGTACAGGGTGCGGCGGCGAGCAGGATCAAGCCGGCGATATAACTATCCTGTTGTTCGGCTGGCAACCAGTCTGTAAAAACAATGCGGATGAAAAACCAGCCCAACAGCGCCATGGAAAACGGTTTTACCGCCCAGTTGATAAACAGGGTCACACCGATGCCTTTCCAGTGCTCCTTGACATGGTACAGCGCACTGAAATCGATCTTTAACAGCATGGGAATGATCATCAACCAGATCAATACCGCCACTGGCAGGTTAACTTTGGCAATTTCCAAACCGCCTATCGACTGGAATGTATCAGGTAGAAAGTGTCCCAGCGCAATACCAATCACTATACAAAGGAACACCCAGAGAGTGAGATAGCGTTCGAAAAAACCCATGGGCTCACCCGCAGCCTCTTTTGCAGTCACTTCACATTGAACAGACATTCGGTTCTACCTACGCCGATTGTTTGTTTAATTGTTCAGACTGACTTTTTTCGATCAGGGCCTGCACACGCTCACGGATATCATCACGGCTGGCGCGAAACTCGTCCATGATTTCCTCCTCTGTGCCAGTGGCTTTGGCCGGATCATTTAAAGGCCAGTGAATCTTCTGCTTGCCGGTGGGAATGGCCGGGCAATGTTCATCGGCATGGCCACAGACTGTCACCAGCACATCGGCCCAGGCCAGCATGGCATCGGTCAGTTTGGTAGATTCCTGCCGAGAGATATCTACACCTGCCTCGCGCATCACGGCGATAGCACGCGGATTTTTACCATGCGCCTCGATACCTGCCGACTGCACGTCGATGTCCTCATTTGAAAAATACCGGGCCCAGCCTTCGGCCATCTGCGAGCGACAGGAATTCCCCGTACATAAAAACAGTATATGCATTTTATTCATTCCTTTAACAACAGGTTGAAGCTGATTTGCTTACATCCGGTGCGCAACAGGCAGCCTGTTTATCATTTAACTGTGATTCGCTAAATACCGGCACGGATTCAAGCGAGTGAAAGGTTTCCCAGGCAATTCCCGATGGGTCCTGCACCCAGTATTTGTCAGAGCGAGTGTAACAACAGGTTGTGTTGTCCTGCGCGAAGCCTTCGATACCGGCTGTTTCCAGTTGCTGGCGCAATACCTTTAGTTCTTCATCGGAATCGGTCTGAATACCCACATGGTCCAGACCGACCTTGTCGGCGCGATTGGAAATGGCAAAGTTAATAGCCGGGTCCTCCAGCGCCCACTTGGCATAGTCATCCTTAAGTACGGTAGGCTCGCTATTAAATAACTGTGAATAAAACTGAACATTCCTGTCCAGGTCCGCGACGCTGATGTGAATATGAAAACGTTTCATGTTGGTGTCCTCGGTTATAAATCAGGAATAAAAAAGTTCAGGCGCAACAGGCAGCAGCGGGCCGGTTCGGCATGTTATTTAAAACACGTTTGTCCGCGGCAAATGGCGTCTTTTTTATATTGGCCTGGGCCGTTGTCTGTAAAACTTCATGTGCCCAGTTCGGCAATCCCGGGTTAACCTGGTAATAAATCCATTGCCCCTCACGACGATCTACGACCAGGCTGCAGTCACGCAGTAATGCAAGATGACGCGATATCATCGGTTGCGAGAGTTTAAGGGCATGGGTGAGTTCACAGACACACAGCTCTCCCTGAGTCTGTAGTAACACCAGGGTACGCAGACGAATTTCATTGGCCAGGGCAGAAAAAAAGGTGTTGGCTTTGATACTCATGCATGAAATATATGATAAT
>JASFLL010000242.1:0-4006 GCA_050118115.1 Thioalkalispiraceae bacterium | reverse complement strand
AAAGGGAATGAATGTGAGCTATGTGGTTATGCAAAAAATCACGCTGCACTTGAGTTCCATCATACCAAGCCGGAGGAAAAAATATTTCAGCTGGATTTACGTTCTTTGTCGAACAGACGTTGGGAGCTTATATTGGAAGAAGCTCAGAAGTGCCAGTTATTATGCTCAAACTGTCATGCAGAACTCCACAATCCAGAATGTAATTATTAAAAAAGGGCGCATTTCGCGCCCTTTTCATTCCAACAACATCAACCGTTGTCAGGTGTTTTTCTGCTCCATGTCCAGGAAGCTGCGCAGGGTCTCCGAGCGGGTCGGGTGACGTAGTTTACGCAGGGCCTTGGCTTCGATCTGACGAATCCGTTCACGGGTCACGTCAAACTGTTTGCCCACTTCTTCCAGGGTATGGTCGGTGTTCATGTCGATACCAAATCGCATCCGCAGGACCTTGGCTTCCCGTGCGGTCAGACCACCCAGCACTTCCTGAGTCGCTTCGTGCAGACCCGATGAGGTCGCCGAGTCAACCGGTGACAGCGCATTTTGATCTTCGATGAAGTCACCCAGGTGCGAGTCTTCATCATCACCAATGGGTGTTTCTGTAGAAATTGGTTCCTTGGCGATCTTCAGGACCTTGCGGATCTTGTCTTCCGGCATTTCCATGCGCTCGGCCAGTTCTTCCGGCGTGGCTTCACGACCCATTTCCTGCAGCATCTGACGCGAGATACGATTCAGCTTGTTGATCGTCTCTATCATATGGACCGGGATACGAATGGTACGTGCCTGGTCGGCAATCGAACGGGTGATCGCCTGGCGAATCCACCAGGTGGCATAGGTCGAGAACTTGTAACCACGACGGTATTCAAACTTGTCCACCGCCTTCATCAGACCGATGTTACCTTCCTGGATCAGATCCAGGAATTGCAGGCCACGGTTGGTGTACTTCTTGGCGATCGAAATAACCAGACGCAGGTTAGCTTCCACCATTTCTTTCTTGGCACGACGGGCCTTGGCTTCACCAATCGAGACTTTGCGATTGATCGCCTTTAGATCAGAGATACGTAGGCCACACTCATTTTCTAGGGCAATCAACTTGCCTTGTGCCTTGGTAATCTCTTCTTGGTGTTCCTTCAGTACATCTGCATAAGCCTCACCGGAATTGATGTGTCCCTGCAGCCAGGCGGCGTCGGTTTCATTTTCCGGGAAGGTGGTCACGAACTGTTTACGTGGCATACGTGCCTTGTTAACACAAATGTTCATGATCACGCGTTCATGCTTGCGGATGCGATCAACCAGTTCACGCATGCGCTGTTGCAGGATATCCACCATACGCGGTGTGAGTTTCAACTGCATGAACTCATCGATGATCTCTTTGCGAATCTTTTCAGACTTCTTGTCGTTATGACCATGCTTGTTAAGTACGCTCACCATTTTCTTGTGTAGTTTACGTATCTTGTTAAAGCGCGCTTTGGCTTCTTCCGGATCGGGACCGGTATCCGCTGGTTCTTCTGCGCTATCATCGTCATCGGCCGCTTCATTCTTGGCCTGGTTGGCTGCAGCCACTTCTTCCGGGGTTGGAATATTGTCAGGTGCATTGGGATCGATAAAAGCTGTCAGGATATCGGTCAGCTTGGCTTCACCTTCTTCGATCAGGTCGTAAATGCGAATGACCTCGGCGATCGTATCCGGATACATGGCCAGTGAAGACAGCATCTGGTTGAGTCCGTCTTCAATACGTTTTGCGATTTCGATTTCGCCCTCACGGGTCAGCAGTTCGACGGCACCCATTTCGCGCATATACATCCGTACAGGATCGGTGGTGCGTCCAAACTCGCTGTCCATGTTAACGAGGGCGGCCGCGGCTTCCTCGGCGGCGTCTTCGTCCACGGTGTCAGTGATGACGTTATCGGTATCAGTGGGGGCACTTTCATGCACGACAATGCCCATATCGTTGATCATGGCAACGATGTCTTCGATCTGCTCAGGATCGACAATATCATTCGGGAGGTGGTCATTGACCTCGGCATAGGTTAGGTAACCTTGCTCTTTTCCCTTAGCAATCAATATCTTAAGTTGAGACTGTTGTTGGCTCTGATTCATAAGTCCGGTTTGCACTCTTGCGTATCTCCTTAGCCACATTGGCAAGGTGGAAAAACCGACGGATTCTAAACGATCCGCCGCCGATTTTCATTAACGGTGTTAGCTTTGAACGGGGTCTTTCGCCGGAGTTCGGCTTAATAGCGACTGCAGCTCTGATTTTTCATCAGGACTGAGATTACCCTGGTTAGCTTTCGCCAGCAGGGTATCGGTTCTTGCACTGAGATGTTTAGCCTGGAGCCTTTCGATGGCACCGAGAAATTCCTGCTGCAGGAACTCCGGGTCATTTAGGGGGGGTTGCCAGGTCGCCAATTTCGCCAGATGCTTACCTTCGTCTCTATCACGCCACCGTTCAAGTAACGCTGCTGTATTAAGAGTAGGGTTAGATTTTATATTTTCAAGTAGATCAACGAGTAAGCCGACGCCCGGTTGGTCAATTTGTGAAAGAGTTTGAGGTTGCTCAATGGTCTCGGCCAGTTCTGGACTATGTAGCAGGCAGCGAATGGCGGTACGGACCAGAGAAGGGGTCATTGCAGCGGTATTGTGGGAATTTGGTGTCGAAAAGGCCGGCTTTTTGGTTCCTGAGTGTGTTTTTGCAGCGATCCCCACTAATCCATAGATTTCACGCTCATCTTTCTGGGTGTAGCTGGCGAGCTCCCGGACTAGCAGGGACTGATAAGCGGCATCGGCCATGCCCTGTAAATAAGGCCTGGCCTTTTCGATCAGGGTGCGATGGGCTTCCAGGTCATGCCGGCCGATCCCCTCCCGCAGGTGGTCAAAAAAGTATTGAGACAGGGACTGGGCCTGCTCGATTTTTTCCTCGAAGGCTTGCTTACCAATCTTGCGCACCATGGAATCCGGGTCTTCGCCGTCTGGCAGAAACAAAAAGCGGATTTGCTGGGTGCCCTGCAGGCTGGGCAGGGTGTTTTCCAGCGCCCGCCAGGCAGCTTCATGGCCAGCGCGGTCCCCGTCGAAACAGAACACCACGTCGTGACAGAGCCGAAATAATTTCTGGATATGCTCTGCAGTGCAGGCGGTGCCGAGGGTCGCCACGGCATAATCGATGCCCTGCTGGGCCAGGGCAATCACATCCATGTAGCCTTCCACCACCAGCAGGCGTGGAATATGGCGCAGGGCCTGGCGGACTTCATATAGACCGTACAATTCACGGCCTTTGTGAAACAGGGGAGTCTCGGGCGAATTGAGATACTTGGGGCCCTGGTTATCGGTATTTTGGCCCTGTTCAGGAATAATGCGCCCGCCAAAGGCAATCACCCGGCCACGACTATCTCGAATCGGGAACATCACCCGGTGCCGGAAGCGATCATAGGTCTCGCCGTTGTCTTTGCGGATCAGCATGCCGGTCGTCACCAGGTTATTGGCCTGATTGGGAGTGGCCCGCTCAAGATTATTACCCGGTGGAGCGTAACCCAGGTTGTAGCGGGCTGCGATCTCGCCGCTGAGGCCACGGCCCTTGAGGTAGTCGATGGCGATTTGCGCCTTGGGGTGCTGGCGAAGTTGCTGGCGGTAAAAGCGGTCACAGTGGGCCATCAGGTCATAAAGGTTAGTTTTGACCTGTTTTTGCTCGTGGCGTTGTTCGGGGCTGTAATGGGAGCTTTGCTCTCTGGGGACCTCGACGCCGGCGATCTTGGCCAGCTCTTCCACTGCCTCCACAAAGTCCAGATGGTCATACTCCATCAGGAAGGTGATGGCTGAGCCGCCGGCCTTGCAACCAAAGCAGTGGTAAAACTGTTTCTGGGGATTGACCTTGAAGGACGGGGTCTTCTCATTATGGAAGGGGCAACAGGCTTCGTATTCCCGCCCGGCCTTTTTCAGGGGCACGCGCGAATCGATCACCTCGACGATGTCGACGCGGTTAATCAGTTCATCGATAAATGCAGATGGGATACGGCCA
>JASFLL010000241.1:0-4024 GCA_050118115.1 Thioalkalispiraceae bacterium | reverse complement strand
ACACTCGGTGCACTGGACACGTAGGTCATTCCGTTACTTTAGATTGCCACTAATTTATACATCGTCGTCTCCCTTCATGCCTTTTGTTGTTGAGCTCGTTCCGTAGATCCTGGAAACAACACAGGGCGTGGTGCGTGATCGCAAAACCCCCTGATCAGGTCAGGCTGGATGACTGGTAGTTAAGTGTCTGTCTGATTCTGCTGCTCAGCGAAGGTCACCACGTGGCAGGGTTTGTTTCATCGGTAAATTAGATTGTAACCATCGAATAATTTCATGAATAAATACAAGAATCTCTAACGATGTCACATTAAGTGTCTGTACTTTTGTTCTTCTTTTTGAGTAAACTTCGCGCGATCCTGCCAGCTGTCGACCGCAAATCCGTAAACTCTCCTGGAAAGATTAGAAAAAAAGCCTCCTTTATTCGGTGACTGGTCGAATCGGTGAAAATGACATGTGGTCAGGTAATTTATTGTTTAAAGGTAGGTTATATATGTTAGTTAAAGATTCTGATGAATGTGTAATCAATGGTGATGGCACTTTAAGTTTACAGCATAAACCGGCTGGCTATCCCTTAACGGTCAGTCTGGCCATCATTGCAGGTTTAGTCGTTGCTATCTATTTAACAGCAAGTGGTCATTATTATAAGTTGCTGATACCTGAAGGCATGCACTGGCTAACCGGACTTGTCCAGTCTGGTCAAATCTGGGTGGTCATGGGCGTCACCTTACTGGTTGTCCGAACCTTGTTATGGTTCAGTTATAAACCCTATGCGGCCGATACCTGTGACACGGCTCCTGAACTTACTGTGATTATTCCAGCCTACAATGAAGGCGCGATGGTTGAAAAAACTATCGAGTCAGTACTTGCAGCCGAGTACCCACATCAGCGTCTGCAAGTCTTTGTCATCGATGATGGTAGCCAGGATGATACGTGGAAGTATATCCAGCGCGTTAGTCAACGCTATCCGGAGCTGATCACGGCTATCAAGTTTCCCCAGAATAAGGGGAAGCGACATGCCTTAGATACGGCTTTTCGTCAGGCGCGCGGTGAGGTGCTAATAACGATCGATTCGGACAGTATTATTGAGCAACAGACATTGCTAGAAATGACCGGCCCGTTTCGTGATTCTAAAGTGGGTGCCGTAGCGGGTCGGGTTTCTGTCTTTAACCGGCGTCAGCATATTTTACCCCGTATGTTACATGTACGTTTTGTACTGGCATTTGATTTTTTGCGGGCAGTACAGTCTACCTATAAAACGGTTTACTGTACGCCGGGCGCACTGTCTGCTTACCGCGCCTCGGTGGTACGTGAAGTCAATGATGCATGGCTTGGCCAGTCGTTTTTAGGCAGGCCCTGTACCTTTGGCGAAGATCGTGCGATGACCAATTATATTCTGGATCAAGGCTATGATTCAGTTTATCAACGCAATGCGGTCGTGCATACCATTGTACCTGTTACTTATATGCGCTTATGCAAAATGCTGCTGCGCTGGGATCGGAGTTATATTCGGGAAGAATTACGCTTTATGCGCATAATGTGGAAGCGACCCTTAATATCGTGCGTTCTATCTGTGATTGATAGTGTCATTAGCAACCTGCGCTTTCCAATGATTTATTTTACCATGGGTCTAATGGTTTATTTTGTTGTCCAGGATCCGGCAATCCTGTTACGGTTCCTGATTACGATTGGCGTGATGTCATCACTGAGCATGCTGTATTTTCTAAAAACAGAGCGTAGTTGGGAGATCGTGTATGGCGTGATCTATTCTTACTTTGCCTATTTTGCTCTTAGCTGGATATTTCCCTATGCCATATTGACGGTTAGAGCACGTTCGTGGATGACACGTTAATCTTGAGCACTTATAGCCAGGTCAAATTCTGATCACGTTTAGATCAAAAAACCATGCCATAATGGCAGCGTCACCATGCTCAGTGCGGTGGTGACAGTAACAGCGGCGGCATAGAGCGTCGAATCAAGATTAAAGCGGTCGCAAATGACAATACCAATCACCATCGTGGGCATAGCGGCTTCCATTACCACTGCTGCACGTAGCTCGCCGGTCATGCCTATCATGCCTGCAGCAAAATAAATCACAGCAGGAATTAGAATCAGGCTGAATACCACGACAGGGATGAGTGCGGGTAAGGTGCGCCAGCGCTCTGTACTCCAGGTTAAACTCAGGCCAATGGAAAACAACATTAACGGTACCACCCCACGATCAAGCAAGGACAGGAATCCTTTTATTATTTCAGGCATGGGCACTTCAGTCAGGTTAAGGGTCAGCGCGATAATGGCGGCCCATAGTGCCGGAATCTTTACCAGGTCCCAATACCAGGTGGTTTTTTTCTGATTGGTGTTGCCAAAACGGGAAGCAAGCAGGATACCGACTGTAAATAGCAGAGGTGTGCAGGCAAACAGGTCATACTGGATGGCGACACTGCGACTCCATACGATGTTTTCAGGGCCAAAGGTGGCCTCCAGTACCGGTAAACCAAGATAGGTGACATTCGGGAAGGCGATGGCGAGAATGATGGCGCCGGTCTCGGCCCGGCGATTTTGACACACTTTGCAGGATAACAGACCAAGTGCCATACCCAGCAATACCCCCAGTGCCGCGAGCCCGGCAATCTGAAAACTACTCGCACCAATATCCGCACGCCATAATACCGACAACACCAGTGCGGGAAGTAATAAATAGTAAACGAGCGTAGTCAGGACCTTGCGGGTTTCAGCAGGTTCAAGCCCGGCCGGTTTGAGTTTTCGCCAGATAACACCGCAAACAATCAATCCCGCCATCTGGATAATGACATCAAGCATGGATATCGCTATTCGTGAATGACATCAGCCATGTTAGATACAAACAGGGGATGACTGCAAGGATTTGTGACATTTGCTTCTGAGAATAATACTTAACGTGTTTCTTACTATTTACGGACACATAATAAAAAAAGGAGTATATGTGATAGTGAATACCTGGATTAAACCAGAAGCAATTTTCGATAGCGTGGTTATCATTTAAATATTAATACTCATTGCGCTATATGTCCTCTATTCCTATACTTCTCTTTACCCCATAACCTTTATCAGGTCTCCTATGCATAGAGCAGTCACCTTAGTATTGTTGTTAATTTGCGCGGGATTGTTACCGCTGGCCTATGCGGAGAATGAAGCGCATCAACATCATCACGGTGGAGGCGGTGGACACCATGGGATGGTGGTACCAGAGTCGAAACATTTTCCAACACTGGCTTATGACGACAAACGTGTACAGAAATCCCCGCAAAAGAAGCCGCCTGAAACTTTAAAGGGGGATCCACAGCATGGTAAGCATCTTGCCTACAGTGCAAAAGGTCGTTGTCTGAGTTGTCACGTGCTCGGTGCGGATGGTCAACAGCCAGGTACCGTGGGCCCCAATCTGAGTACCTATGGTACACGCGGCATTGATCCGGCGATGACTTTTCAGCAGATCTGGGATGCACGGCTTGCCAATCCGAACAGCATCATGCCTGCCTTCGGTACTTTCGACCTGTTAAAGGAAAATGAGATCGCGGATATTACGGCGTATCTGCATACTTTGAAAAGGCCAGTTGCTGCACCGGCCGCATTGACCAACGACACTCGAGGTGTCTGGGTCGCTGGTGAAGACCTGACCCGTGCCGATGTTTATCTGGAGCAAGGCGAGCGCCTGTTTCGAAAGCCAGGTGCCAACAACAAGTCCTGCGCCACATGTCATGCGAATGGTGGTAGCGGTCCGAGTCTTGAACATGCGGCAGCCACGTATCCGAAGTGGCAAGCTCATCGCAAGCGTATCGTCCTGCTGGAACAGCAGATCAATATGTGCCGCATGCATCGTATGGATAGCAAACATTTTCCACTGGGCAGTCAAGAATCCAATCTCCTGCTGAGCTATGTGAAATATCTGGCACGCCATGAAGCCGTTAAGGTCGCAACCGATGGACCAGCAGCACAGGCGATTGCACGAGGTAAGCAAAGTTTTTATCGGCGCACCGGCCAGCTTAATTTT
>JASFLL010000240.1:0-4027 GCA_050118115.1 Thioalkalispiraceae bacterium | reverse complement strand
TACGATTTCCTTAAACTTTCATTGATAGCATTAATCTGGAACCCTCTACCCCGTAGTGCACACAAATATAACTTTGTTCTTCGTTTATGTTGTAGAAACTATACCTTCCTTTTTTAACCTGACACCAGTCCTCCTTTGCAGATAAGGACGCTGTGATTGATAGACCGGTATACTCATTTGGTATGCACGCTTCTGGTTCATCATTGCCGGCTGGGGTTTTGTTGCCTTATAGTGCAAGCAAGCAACTGTATGCACTGTGACTGTGCTATTGATTTTCGAATAAAACTAAAAATTCACTAAATCACTGTATCGTTTGACAGAATGCTATTGGCATGAGTGTTGCAAAACTTGGACAAAGTAGCACTTAATCGTGGCGAAAAAAGAAATAATGTGCACCGTTCATTCTTTACAGCAGCAATTACTTCTTGTCGCCACAGGGTTTAGATTATCTTTATCAAAGAATGATTTGAGGGTGTAAGAAATGGATACAATTATCAAAATTGATACAACCAAGAGTCCTGCTGATCAGGATGGCGTAATTCACAATCGATGGCATCCAGATATTCCCATGGTGACCATGGTAAAACCAGGAGATGAATTTCGAGTAGAGTGTCTCGACTGGACCGGTGGCCAGATCAACAATGATGAAACTGCCAATGACATACGCGATGTTGACCTTACCCAGGTACACTATCTGAGTGGACCTATTGGTGTAGAAGGCGCAGAACCCGGCGACCTGATGGTAGTTGATATTCTTGACGTTGGTGTACTCAAAGAATCCGAGTGGGGATTCACAGGTCTGTTTGCCAAAGAAAATGGCGGCGGCTTCCTGACAGAGCACTATCCTGAAGCCCGTAAGGCATGCTGGGATTTCCATGGTGTGTATGCTTCATCACGTCACATACCTGGTGTTGAATTTGCAGGCATTATGCACCCCGGTCTGATTGGTTGTCTGCCCTCTAAAGAACTACTCGATGAGTGGAACAAACGTGAATCTGCGCTGGTAGATACAGATCCAGAACGCGTACCCCCTCTGGCAGCACTCCCTTATGCAGATACAGCGGTCATGGGAAGGATGAGTCCCGATGCTGCAAAAGAAGCTGCACAAGAAGCCGCCCGTACTGTGCCACCAAGAGAGCATGGTGGAAACTGTGATATCAAGAACCTGTCTCGTGGTTCACGAGTATTCTTCCCGGTCTATGTAAAAGACGGTGGTCTTTCCATGGGCGATATTCATTTTTCTCAGGGTGATGGTGAAATCACATTCTGTGGTGCTATCGAAATGGCCGGCTACCTGGATATTCGTGTTGGCCTGGTGAAAGGCGGTATGAAAAAGTACAACGTCAAAAACCCAATCTTCCAGCCCAGCCCGATTGAACCACGCTATAGCAACTACCTCATTTTCGAAGGTATCTCTGTTGATGAAGATGGTGAACAACACTACCTGGATGCGCACGTTGCTTATCGCCAGGCCTGCTTGAATGCCATTGAACACCTCAAGTTACACGGATACACGGGCGAACAGGCGTACGGCATTTTAGGTACGGCACCGGTAGAAGGTCATATTAGCGGTATCGTGGATATTCCTAATGCCTGTGCCACACTGTGGTTGCCGACGGAAATCTTTGAGGGTGACATTAACGTCAAAGAAGAAGGTCCAGTACCTTTTGTTAAGCCCGGCAGCGATATGGCCAAGTGTAGCTAATTGGAGAACGATTATGCCAATGTATGAATACCAATGCCCCAAGTGTGAGCATGAGTTCAGTGAATTGCTCTCTCTTGAAAAGTACACACCTTTACACGTGTGTCCCAAGTGCAACGCCCCTTCGCCAAGAAAGCTCAGTGCGCCACAGTTACAGATTCTGAAGAAGAATGAACGAATCGCCAGGGAAAGAAACGAAAGGGCTGTATTTGAACCAAAAAGGGTAACACGGCAACACGAATGTAACCACGATGGTTGTCAGCATGAGAAACAGAAAGGCAGTTTTCAGCAAATCCGTGAAGGAACGCGACCCTGGATGCTTGGCTAGCACTACTTCTGAGCAGAAAAAATAACGCCAATCACATCGATTGGCGTTTTTTTATGTTTTTATTTTTTAGCGCACCAGTTTGAAACATCTGCACAATGCGCAACAAGAGATGTTGTCAGATAACACGTGAATTAATACTTCCCATCCTCCCGTTAGTACTGTTTTGCACAAAATAATTGCGCCAGTCGTATTTTAACTGGCGTTATTTTTTTTCTTTGCCTGTATATGCACTGAAGTCTTGCAGAAAATAATTATTTGTACCGAAAAGAAGCAATGAACACAACGTATAAATCACATCAGATTTCCTGTTGGTGCATTCGTGATTCATTACAGAACAAAATTACAAGTATCTAATTGATTTCACTACATGCCTGAACATTTTTAACAGGAAACAACAGGCTGGCACACAGGTTGCATTAGCGTGTACAGGGACTTGAAGTTTTTTTCAAGTATGTACAAGCAAAGTTTTAGGGGATTAACAATGAAATCGAAATTAGGATTATCAGCGTGGCGTAATATGAT
This sequence comes from Thioalkalispiraceae bacterium, assembly GCA_050118115.1. Lineage (GTDB taxonomy): Bacteria > Pseudomonadota > Gammaproteobacteria > UBA6429 > Thiohalophilaceae > SZUA-24. Next base: position 1,475 of record JASFLL010000240.1, on the reverse strand, counting down.
GAAAGCCGCAGTTGGTGTCACCATGGCAGCAAGTGTCGGACTGGCATCTGCAGCGGATGGTGTTAATACTACAGGACTGGCCGTAACAGATAAGACCGTTAAGGTCGGTATCCTTCACTCTCTGACAGGCACCATGGCAATCAGTGAAACCGGTGCACAACAGGCTGAAAAGCTGGCGATTGATCAGATCAATGCCATGGGTGGTGTTCTGGGTCGCAAGATTGAATACATCCAGGAAGATGGCGCCAGTGACTGGCCAACATTTGCTGAAAAGTCTCGTAAACTTCTGGTTCAAGATAAGGTTGCCGCAGTATTTGGTTGCTGGACATCTGCTTCACGTAAAGCTGCATTACCTGTGTTCGAAAAAGAAAATGGTTTGCTTTACTACCCAACATTCTATGAAGGCCTTGAGCAGTCCAAGAATGTTATCTACACGGGTCAGGAAGCGACTCAGCAGATCCTTGCCGGTCTTGACTGGGTAGCCAAAGAGAAAGGTGCCAAGACTTTCTACCTGATTGGTTCAGATTACATCTGGCCTCGTACATCCATGAAGATTGCGCGTAAGCACATTGAGAATGTACTGAAGGGCAAGGTTGTTGGTGAAGAATACAAGCCTCTGGGTAACACCAGCTTTGGTTCTGTTATTAACAAGATTCGTCTGAAAAAGCCTGACGTCATCTACGCTGCCGTTGTAGGTGGCTCTAACGTTGCATGGTTCAAACAGCTCAAAGCAGCCGGTATCACTGGTAAGAAACAGACCCTGCTGACTATCTCTGTGACTGAAGATGAAGTGCTGGGTATCGGCGGTGAGAACCTCGTCGGTTTCTACTCGGCAATGAAGTACTTCCAGTCCATGGATACGCCGAAAAATAAGGAATTTGTTGCTGCATTCAAGAAAAAGTGGGGTAAAGACTCTGTTATCGGAGACGTAACCCAGGCGGCATATGAAGGCCCATGGCTTTGGAAGAAGGCTGTTGAGATGGCCGGCAGCTTTGATACTGACAAAGTGGTCAAGGCAGAAGAAAGTGGCAAGATTAGTTTTGATGCGCCAGAAGGTATGATTTACCTGATGCCTAACCATCACTTAAAAACCAAGTTAGTGATTGGTAAATGGCGTAAAGACGGCCAGGCAGATGTTGTTTATCAGTCTGATTACATCGACCCTAATCCATTCCCGAAAGGTTATCAATAAACAATATTATGTTGTCATTGTGCAGGCTGGTCTATTCGGCCAGCCTGCCAACAACCTAAGATAGATTTATAGAGTTTAATAAAACAAGTTTTTTAATAAAGTTTGTATATGCGGAGTAATTGACATGGGTGAATATTCGACACAAGAGTTGATCTCGATTTTTGCAATGCAAGGCTTCGCTGGCATCAGTCTATTTAGTGTACTTCTACTTATGGCGCTGGGCCTGGCGATAATTTTTGGGCAAATGGGCGTCATCAACATGGCCCATGGTGAATTCATGGCA
>JASFLL010000239.1:0-4033 GCA_050118115.1 Thioalkalispiraceae bacterium | reverse complement strand
GGGATGCTGAAAGGTCGTGACCTTTTTGCGTAACCCCGATGTTCCTGGCTTTTGATCTTTAAAGGCACTGGTTTTAATGTTATTTATTTTCATGTCCGTGTTCTGTGGTTATCCATTCAGTGGCATCCATTTTTTATACTATATATTAAGTAAGTCAATATTCGTGCCAGTCTGAAAAGCAGCATGTTGTTTGTTGCACAGGATATCTATAGTTAACTCTTTGAAATAACAAGGAATAATTCTTGAGCTGGAATTGTATATATCTCAGCCAATCTGTTTGCCATCTTAAATGAACAAAAGTGATTTGTATGCACAAATATAGTGCAGTTTGGTGTATTTGCCGATGGGAGAAAACCTGCCCGACGTGGAGATGCTGACCTGAATTTAGCCAGCAAATTCCCGTGGATAGGGCATCAGGTAGTGCTGGTGCTGTAGGTAAGGATCAGGATATTTTCTCAAATGGTGTTTGAGCAACAGGATTAGCGAACTGTGGGGTAAATGGTCTTTTCGATATGACTCGAAATGCTCCAGTAGTTCATGCTTATCAGCACTGGTCAACTTTTTTTTGAGATATCCCATGATATGCATCATGACATTAACGTGCCTGCCTTTGGTCGCATGTTTTTTCATAACAAACATAAAATGTTCAAGATAAAGTTGACGGCGAACTTTTAAAGTATCAAGTGTGGTGTCAGCTACCCAGCGACCCAGGTACTGATATTCAACCTGACTACGTGCCATGAGCATTAATTTGTGGCGCGCATGAAAATTAATAAATGCAGTGATATTGTGGTCGGGATCGGGAATAGTATGCCAACGTTGTAATGCGTAGACACGCTCAAGAAAGTTTTGTCGCAGGGCAGGGTCATTGAGTCGCCCCTCTTCCTCAATCGGGATCCAGGGATATGTTTGCATGAATTTACTGGCAAATACGCCGGTTCCATCATGGCGACGATGACCATCTTTGTGGACGACAACGGGAACGCGAAAAGCACCGCAGGTAGGCGATCCTTTTTTGAAAATAAAGCCATCAAACGCCGACATGCTTCTGATGATTTCGGTTGAATAGTTATTCATCCTGTCCGTCAGATCCTTGTCTGTATTCTTGCTCATAACCAGGCGTGTTATTCCATCAATATCCTGTAGACGTATGGCAGGCCTGGGGGCGCCCAGTCCTATCCCGATTTCTGGGCATACGGTTTTAATCTCCATGTGGTCAGCCAGTACATCTGTGATCAAACGGTGGCGTTTATGTCCGCCATCAAAGCGGACATTGTGGCCCATCAGGCAGCCACTGACACCAATTACAGGTTGGTCAGACATGTTTCACCCCAGATGTGAGCATCGGTTGTCAGGTTTAACCAGCAGCATATGCACATCACTTATCGCACGCTCAATAAACCCACCTTCACAATAACAAAGATAGAACTCCCACATCCGTAAAAACTCATCGCTATATCCGAGGCTTTTCACTTCATCAATATGGGATGCAATATTTTCATGCCATCTTCGGAGCGTAGTCGCATAATGTGGACCGATATCCGTCAGGTCATATAGCCGTAAATCACTGGCGCGGCTAATTGCCTGTTGCATGGCTGTATTTGAAGGAATGCAACTACCCGGGAAAATGTAGCGTTTTATAAAATCGACAGACCGTTTTGCATTGTCATATTGCTGATCGGCAATCGTAATTGCCTGGAGAAACATCATGCCGGATGGTTTGAGTAATTCACTGCATTTTTTGAAATAGGTATCGTAGTATTGGTAACCAATAGCTTCAATCATCTCTATAGAGACCAGTTTGTCATACTGACCTTCCAGGTCACGATAATCCTCAAACAGTACGGTAACCTGATCACTCAGGCCTTCAGAAGCAACACGTTCACATGCAAGATTGTATTGTTCATTTGATATCGTGGTGGTTGTGACTTTACAGCCAAAATGCCTGGCGGCATGGATGGATAAGCCTCCCCAGCCTGTTCCGATTTCCAGCAGGTGATCTTCCGGTTTAAGATCCAGTTTTCTACAGATGGTATCAAGCCGATAAGTCTGTGCATCATATAAGCTCATATCCGGATTACGGAAGATTGCACTGGAGTACATCATGGTATCATCGAGCATCAGCTTGAAGAAGTCATTTCCAAGGTCATAATGTGCGGCAATATTCTTACGGCTGCCGGTTTGGGTATTGCGGTTCAGCCAATGCAGGACTTTCTGTATTGGCATGGTTATCCAGGCCAGTCCACCTTCCATGCTATCCAGCACATGCCGGTTAATGGCAAAAAGACGTATCAACCCGGTAAGGTCACTGGTATCCCAGTACTTGAACATGTAGGCCTCACCCGCACCTATTGACCCACCAAAGGCGATGTCTGCATAAAAACGGGTATCTTTGACATCGATTCTGATACTCAGGGAGCAGCGATCAGTGCGCTCACCAAACCGATACTCATGACCTTTGTCAACTATGATTAACTCTCCGTCACGTAAATGTTGCAAACGACTGAGGAGGGCGTATTTAGCTATACCATCCAGGAGGCGTGGTTTGATGGTCGAGCCGGGTTTAATCCGGTTTTCTATAATGGATGTTGTCGAGTTCATAATTAATTCGCCTGCTTGGCGCCTCCTTGAGAAGAATCAAGAGTAGTATCAGGGTGAGAATAAAAAGGTATCCGCTTTAAAAATATGCGTAATGCCTGCCAGTAAATGCCAGTGATGACTTTCATGGTCATAAAAGGGAACAGGGTTAATGCTCGCGCACAATTAACAGCATTAAGCGGTTTTTTCTTTAAGGATAATGTCGCATCGAATATTTTGTCGGATCCATCAAAATTATTCATATGGACTGTTAACAAATTAGTCGGTGTTGTAAAACGCCAGTCGTAGTGCAACTCCATTGGCATAAATGGCGAAATGTGAAAATCTTTCTCGATTTCAAATTTTATGTGAGATTTATCTGGCCGATCCTCTTTTACAGGTAGTATATAAGTATGGCGCTCACCCCATGGTGTATTGGTGATTTCAGCAACTATTACCTCGATAAACGAGTCTGTTTGGTCATAACAGTAATAAAAACTAACCGGGTTAAATACGTAACCAAAATAGCGTAAATGTGTCAGTAATCGTACTGGACCTGCTGGTCTTTCACCTGTCTTTTGTTCGACATGATCCAGCACTGCCTGTTTTAGAGGGATAGCAGGATCACCCAGGTAATCACTCCGTTTAAAACGGGCTACTGCTGGTTTTTTTGCAGACCAGAACCAGCGTTTTTTAAACACGCGTTCAAGTTCATCCAGATCAAGGAACATATAAAATAATTGATACTTGAACTTGTGTGGACGCGGGCTGTAACGCCGATGTCTAACTTGCCCTTCGTAAATACAGCTCTTCATTATTTCTGTCCTCAAAATGCTGGATGGCGTTTAAAGCGCTAACTACCCCATCTTCATGAAAGCCAAACCGCCAGTATGCGCCACAATAGTAAGTTCGATTAACGCCATTGAGTTCAGCATGGCGTTGCTGTGCCTGTACACCAGCGGGGGTAAACACCGGGTGGTGATAGGTTATCTTCTTCAGGATCTTTTGCTCGTTGATTGCCTGGCTGTTGTTAAGTGTTACACACAACTGCCGGTCAGATTTCAATCCCTGTAATATATTCATGTTATAAGTTAATGCAACTCGGTCCTGACAGTTGGGCAGGATGTGGTAATTCCATGCGGCCCAGGAAAGCTTTCGTTTTGGTAAAATGCTCTCATCAGTATGTAATACCGCTTCATTTTCCTGATACGGAATTGCACCCAATATCTCATTTTCAAGCGGTGTTGCGTCTGAAAGCATGGCCAACGCCTGGTCACTGTGTGTTGCGATAAAGACCTGGTCAAAGGTTTCAATCGAGCCATCATTCAGCGCTACCTCTACAAATTTGTGATGCCTTGTGATTTTCTGTACCGCACAGTTATGACGAATTTTGTCTGCAAATGGTGCTGTCAGTTTCTTAACATACTCCCGAGAACCGCCCTTGATTACGTACCAT
>JASFLL010000238.1:0-4035 GCA_050118115.1 Thioalkalispiraceae bacterium | reverse complement strand
AGCCTGTGGCGCCCCAGATGGTATCTACTATAGCTTGTCGGTGAAAAACTACAATGATTATATTAACTTAGCAAGACTCCACAAGCAATTATGTGGACAATGTCGTACTCAGGTCCAGTCGTTCCATCAAATAGCACAGGCAATCTTTGCGAATAATATCCATATCTAATGTAAGCATTGAGGGCATCACTTTGACTGTGGTATACAAAATTCCTTCCCTGATTTCAAAATAGCGATCAGCCACGTCTTTTCCAAATTCGTTCATGGCCTGGACAGGCATATAGTCAGGTTCACGCACCCGGGCCAGGGCCCTGCCTATCTCAATTTCTGTGAAATTAAGGTAGTCGATTTCGGGTAATAATTGCAGTGCACAATCCTCACCTTCCATTCCGACGCTAAGTCCTTGTTTAAGTTTTACGGTAACAACTGTATGAAATACGTTTAGATCATGAATATCCTGACTATCTTCATCAAAATGTCTCAATGCCAGGGTCGATAATACAAAGTCACGGGCATGTTCAGTCCCATGACTGTCACCCGGTTTGCCACATTCGACGGTAACGGCCGGACATAGATTTGCAAAAGCCATCGACTGGACGGTATCGGGTTTTAAAAAATAAACGACGGTATTGGAGAACATCGTTGCCAGCTGAAAAAAAGGTGTTGCCAGACGATTAATACAGGCATAGTGAGGATTATGTCCTGAATTGTTGTGTATATCGATGCTGGCGAACACATTACGCTTTTCCATCTGTTCCAGAATTTCACGAACCATGTCATCTTCATCGAGTTTATTGTTCGCTTTCCAGATTCGATTGTAATCTGGCTGACCATCCAGGTGGCGAGCAGACTTCCTGGCAGCTTGCACATTGCCAATAAAAATACTCAAAGCCCTGGGCAGTGCCTTGTCAGTATAGTGCTTCAATACTTCCCTGATCGCCAACCAGCCAGTTGATTCGTTCCCGTGTAATATTACCGATACAAACAACGGCTCAGCTTGCTTGCCGGGTAAATGGATTAGACTCGGTCCGGGCAACACTTTGTGTAACTCCGTTGAATCGCACTCGAGTAGACCCTCAGGTAGTGAACCATAAACTGTCAGCATATCAGACCTGCCATTCGTGAACCGGGTTACCGCTATTTTGCTGTGTGTAATAACTTTCAGTCAACGCGTACATATCTCTTCCGTGTTTTTTAACAAATGCACGTTGCCAGACAGCACCATTGGTTTTGCTGTGAAGTCTCTCTTCGATAACCCCCAGATACTCTTTAATATCGGAACCGGCAATATCCAGCATTTGCAAACCTTCATATGCCAGAGGTAGCAAAACATCTCTCAATAAATCAAGAGCAGTATGCGGTTTGCCGTCCGTCCAGGTAAGTTGTGCCCGTAGTCCCAATTGTGCAGAACGATAGAAGTTATATTTTGCCGTGGTAAAGTCGACTAACTGTTCCGGCACCTGTTCGGCATTTGCCAATGCCATGACTGCACCATAAAAAAAGGCGGCATTGGCAATGGCATCCAGGGAACTCGGGCCAGCAGGTACAACCCGCTGCTCGATCCTCAGGTGAGGCTTACCCTGCTCATCGAAACCTATCAATGGCCGGTTCCAGCGCCAGATAGTTCCATTATGCAATCGCAAGTGCGGTAAATTATTTGCAGAAGCATCCAGCTCAACCGGAAGTAAAATGGGATAGTGCTCCAGGTTTTCCTTAAAACATTCCATCAGCGAAGTCCGCGCATAGCCTGAACCAAATGTTACGCGTGTAATGGGCCCAAATGCGGCTCCATCATAACCGCCAATGGCAACGGCCTGCTCAAAAAGCGGGATACGTGTCTCATCCCACAGATCCTTACCAAATAAATAAGGAGAATTGGCGGTCAGGGCAACAAGCGGTGCAGATAACAGGATACTTGCGTTATAAAAGCGAACTGCCTGATCCTGGTTGACCTGGATATGAATCTGGAATGAAGTCGCGGCAGATTCCAGCATCACATCACGGTGGGTAACTCGCAAGTGCTCCTGCCCATTAATATCGAGCGTCATAGGCTTGCCTTTACGCCGGTGAAAAACTTCACGATTCAGCGCGCGGTAGCGCTTCATTTGCGACATGTTGGCGAGATTAAGATCCTCGTTTTGAACCGTCGGTAAGATCCCACACATAATAACTTTAGCATCGAGCTCTTCAGCTGTTTTACGGCAACGTTCCCAGGTATCATTTAATGACTGGTGCATGGCAGAAAAGACATGGCCCGTTATCTGACGTGGTTCAGTATTAACCTCGATATTAAAGCTGGCCAGTTCCGGGGAGGCCAGTGGATTATTAAATGCTGATAAAAATGCATCATTAATGGGTGCTGGATGAAAATCCTGATCGAGTAACCAGGCTTCTACCTCGAAGCCGGAAACGGGTGAAGATTTGACAAAACCTTCAGATTGAAAAATTTTAGCTAATACATCCGTTTCCTGTATTAACTGGGATTTGTATCGGTTGAAATCTTCCTGATGAAAGTGGCTATGTTTAATTTCTTCGCCCATACTAATTCAACTGGTTCCTTAACATGCTATCTAATTCCTGCAAGCGAGCCGGTGTTCCCACATCCCACCACTGTCCCCGGTAATGTTCACCACTAACCTGGTGTGAAGCAATCGCTTCGCGCAAAATTGGCGCAAGTGGCTGGACTCCTGCTTTAAGCTTAGTAAATATTTCTGGAGAATAGACACCGATACCAGAGTAGGTGAGAGATTCCGTCTCAGCTGAGGCCTGATTATGGACCAGACCATCTGCATCCAGCGCAAAATCCCCCCGCGGGTTATGTTCAGGATTATCAACCAGTACCAGATGTATTTTACGGGTGGGCGGCATTAGTTTACGATAGTCAAAATCAGTCCAGATATCCGCGTTTACCACCACAAACGGTTCATTACCCAGTAATGGCAAGGCCTTGACGATGCCACCAGCCGTTTCAAGGGCGGTTTTACCTTCATCTGAATAAGTAATGGCTAACTGATAGCGTTCCCCGTTGCCAATGGACTCAGTCAACTTTTCTCCTAACCAGGCATGATTAATCACTACTTCATTTATTCCTGCGCGAGCCAGGTTTTCCAGGTGATATTCAATCAGGGCTTTATCTGCAACTTTTAATAACGGCTTAGGTGTCGTATCAGTCAGTGGCCGCATACGTTCACCTCTGCCGGCTGCCAGAATCATGGCTTTCATGTCACACGACCCGCTGTTGCCTGTTTTAATTTTTCCGGAATTGCGAGTTCATCCAGAAGTTTTAAAAATGGTTTCATTTCCGGGTAATCCTGTGCAACCGAAAATATATAGCCCATCGTCCGCGGGATATCATTCATATACCCTGGTTTGTCATCACGATAATTCAGGCGGGCGAATATGCCTGTCGCTTTCAAGTGCCGCTGAATCCCCATCAAATCAAACCAGCGAATAAAATCCTTCAACTCGAGCCCGGCAAGCAGTGTGCTCGAAGAAAGCTTTGCATAATATTGCCTGACCCAGGCAAGGATCTGTTCCCTGGGCCAGTCTATGTAACAGTCACGCAACATTGATACAAGGTCATAGGTAACCGGCCCCCAAACCGCATCCTGAAAATCCAGGATCCCAGGATTGTTTCTTTCCAGGAACATCAGGTTACGCGAATGATAGTCCCGATGAACAAAAACCCTGGGTTGCTCCAGTGCACTCGTACCCAGAAAGGAATAAACTTTTGCTAACAACTGGCGTTGTTCATCATTCAGATCCAGCTGCAGATGGGTTCCTAGATACCAGTCAGTAAAGAGACTCATTTCAGTTTGTAATAATTTATCATCATACGGCGGAATATTATCCTCATATTGCAGGCCACCCAGATGCATCACCTCCAGTGCCTGCATGGCATCTGTGTATAACTGCTCAACTGTATTTTCATTCAGGTAGTCAAGGTAAGACTTTTGCCCCAGGTCCGTGAGAAGATAAAATCCCTGCGTGACTGAACTTTCTATGACTTGCGGTACATTCAGATTTAGCGCAGCT
>JASFLL010000237.1:0-4045 GCA_050118115.1 Thioalkalispiraceae bacterium | reverse complement strand
ACCAGTACCTCAATGGGATTAAGTGCCAGTTACGTGTTTGCCAAGAATGGCTGGGGCTGGATTGACAAAGGAAGTATCAATTTGGCGTACGATAAATTGAGCATTGAGTATGATAATTTCCGTGATGCCAGAGAAAGCCAGTCAGATGCAAGCCTGGCAGGTTTAGAGTCATTTTATTCTCTGGATGCCGATATTATCCAGGCTTACATTTCTATCTGGTTCTAACTCGGGCTATTCGAACCCGGTCTATAACTTCGATTCTGCTAAGTTGTTCATCTAATTTAACAAATTCCCTTATTGAGCCCGACGAGCTAATTTCGTAGGATAGAGGACCGCAGAAAAAATAAGGGGGCGCGGAACGATGGGTGTGCATGAATCGACCCACGAGGAAATGGATGGGGTCACCATCAATACGAACCACGGGGTTGCCCCGGGGTCGAGCAAAATCAGGCGTTCCAGCAAGTCAAATGGGCTGGACCACTGGTTAATCAAAAAGATGATTGCCATGCTAGGCAATCCGCCGTTTAGTTTTCAGCTTTGGGATGGTACAGAATTCAATACCAGCCCAACGGCTACTCATAAGGTGTTCATTGCTGACAGAGCCGCGTTATGGTTGTTAGCCTATGATCCCCAGTACTATTTTGGCGAACTCTACTCCACGCGGCGCATCATTCTCCAGGGTGACCTGGTCGAATTCCTGGATACCGCTTACCGGTATACCCATGGCCCGGGCCATTTCTGGACCGACCTGTTCCAGTATTTGCGTCACCCACCACGCCTGAACTCCCTGAGTGGTTCTCAGAAGAATATCCACCACCATTACAATATCGGTAACCCGTTTTATGCACTGTGGCTGGATAACGAGGCAACCCAGTATACCTGCGCCTATTACCCCCATGACGGCATGACGCTGGAAGAGGCCCAGGTGGCCAAATTACACCATGTCGCCCGTAAACTGCGTCTGCAGCCGGGACAGACGGTGGTCGAGGCAGGTTGCGGCTGGGGCGGTCTGGCTCGTTTCTTCGCCAAGCATTACGGTGTGAAGGTGAAGGCCTATAATATCTCGCACGAGCAGGTAAAGTTCGCCACCCAGAAGGCCAGGGAAATGGGGCTGGAAGACCAGGTGGAATATATTGAGGATGATTATCGCAATATTGATGGCACCTATGATGTGTTTGTCTCCGTCGGCATGCTTGAGCACGTTGGTAAAAAACAGTACAAGGTCCTGGGCCAGGTGGTCGACCGCTGTTTACGTGAAGATGGCATGGGACTCATCCATACCATTGGTCGTAACCGCCCGGGCCTGATGAATGCCTGGATTGAAAAACGCATTTTTCCGGGAGCCTACCCCCCCTCTCTTAAGGAAATGATGGACATCTTTGAGCCAAATCATCTTTCGGTTCTGGATGTGGAGAATATTCGTCTTCACTATTACAAGACACTGATGCACTGGCTGGAACGTTTCAACGCCAATGAAGATCAAGTGAAGGAAATGTTTGATGACAACTTTGTCCGTGCCTGGCGCCTGTATCTGGCAGGCTCTGCTGCGGCATTCAATGCCGCCCATTTGCAGTTGTTCCAGGTTGTCTTCACTCGTGAACTGAACAACACGATTCCCTGGTCGCGTTCGCATCTTTATGATCAAGGTCACTGATAATGACCGAGGTTGTTTATGATGTACTGATTGTGGGTGGGGGACCGGCCGGTTCGACGCTGGCCTGGTCGTTACGTGATAGTGGTCTAAAGATCGCAGTACTCGATAAACAGACTTTCCCCCGCGACAAGGTTTGCGCTGGCTGGGTGACACCAGCGGTGATGGAAGAACTGCAACTTGATCTTGAGGACTACAGGCAAACACGAACCCTGCAACCCATCTATGGTTTCCGAGTTAGCCACATGGGTAAGCGTGAGGTGGAAACCCGTTATACTGATACTCCTGCCAGTTATAGCATCCGCCGTTGTGAATTTGATCAGTACCTGCTTGAACGGTCCACAGCCGATCTGATCCTGGGTGAAAAATTCAAATCCATGAGTAAAACCGAGCTTGGCAATGGCCAGCAAGGCTGGTTGCTGAATGATAAATACAAAGCAAAACTGGTTGTGGGTGCGGGTGGCCATTTTTGCCCGGTAGTGCGTCAGATGGGTTCGAAGCTGGGAAGCAGTGAGCTCATCGTTGCCGCTCAGGAAATTGAATTCGAAATGAATGAGCAACAGGCTGAAGCATGTCCGGTTGAGGCAGATGTACCTGAGTTGTTCTTTTGCGATGATCTGAAGGGGTATGGTTGGGTTGTGCGTAAAGGGAATTTTTTAAATATCGGGCTGGGTCGTGAAGATAACCACAAACTTTCAGAACACGTGGCGGTGTTTCGCAACTTGCTGATTGAACAGGGAAAAATCCCGGCGGATACACCTGAGAAGTTTCATGGTCATGCCTATTTATTGTACCCACATGCAACCCGGCCCTTACTGAAAGATGGCGTGCTGATTATTGGTGATGCAGCCGGCCTGGCCTATCCGGAAAGTGGTGAGGGTATCCGACCTGCGGTGGAATCATCCTTGATTGCCGCTCAGGTCATTCTGCAGGCCAACGGCGACTACCGCCAGGCCAACCTGATGGAGTACAAGACCGAACTGGAAGCGCGTTTGGGCAAGCGCGAAGGTAAGGAATTAATGGATTTTCTACCGGGCTGGTTCAAGCAGTCGCTGGCCGGTGTCCTGTTATCCACCCAGTGGTTTGTAAAAAACTATGTTGTCGAAAAATGGTTCCTGCATTCAGAACAGGCACCTTTATTGACTGACTCTAAATAGACATTTTCTAGGCAGCAGCGCTGACGTTTGCTGCCCTCTCCAGGTAGTGTTTTGAGCGTTCCTCATCTCCCAGGGCTTTATAGTACTTGGCAAGCATCCAGCAGGCCTGTGCAATGCAACCTTTATCCAGCTGCATGGCCTTTTCCAGAATTTTTACGCCGGAAGGGTCATTAGATGCAAGCAGAATGCGCCCTACGGCAAAAATGGTCTTGGCATGATTGGGGTCACTCTTAAGTATCTTTTGATACATGGCAATGGCGGCGGCCTTACCCTCAAATTTTTCTGCATAGGTAGCGAGCTCATAGGCTTCATTTTGATTGAGACCGGTCTGGCTCGCCTTACTGCGGAGCGCCTGGTATTTCTGCTCTTCCAGGGGCAGGCTGTCATCGACTTCTGTTGTCTCCAGCATACTATCGTCATTGACGATGGGCGCATTTTTTTTTGCGGGTGAACTGGGAGTTGCCGGTTTTCCTTCATTTTTCGTAGCTGTTGTGCCCGTACCGTTTTTGGCCAGCCATTGTTTGTCGAGTAATTTGACTACGGGACTAAAGGCATCACCCAGGTAACGCTGGGCGGCGGTTTCCATGACGGGTGGGGGCATATCCAGCCTGGTCTGACCGATATGCTCAAGGCGGGTATGAAGATCCGGCATGGCATCGTTCCAGCGTGGTTCCGCATTAATGAGATCTTTCATGATTTGGGCAAACTCATTTTCGGTCAGCGCCTTGCGCATTACGCCAGTCATACTCGCATGTGGGAGATGTCCGGGGTTGTCTGGATTCTTGCGATACATCGCATGAATTTTGGGCCAGTATTTTGTTTTCATAAATGTGTTACAGACTTCGGAGCGGAGAATTACATCAGCTAATTCAGTATCATTCATCACCTGCAGAGCGTAGACATCGGCCTCCAGTTCGTCTTTACGCGCTGCATGTACGGTAAATACATTTAACACAGGCGTGTAATATTTGAAAAATAGTCGAAGTGGTGCATATAACGCCGTTTTGGTTTTTCGATAACTTCGTTGATAAAGGGCACAGTAGTTACGCCAGCGAAAAATCCAGTGTGTCAGGCGGTTATGTTCGGCACTAAACTGGCCAAGTTTGCGCGCCAGGGCGCCTTTAAATTGCTGGGGTGACAAACTCTGGAGAATAGGAAGTCCTATATAAAGAACATTGGTTTTCAATAGTGGTAAACCAAAGCGGGGTACCGCCATCATTTCCACTTTGCAATGGTC
>JASFLL010000236.1:0-4048 GCA_050118115.1 Thioalkalispiraceae bacterium | reverse complement strand
GATTCAGAACAACATCCAGGGTGAGCAGGATGTCCCGCTTCTGGAGATCTGTAACCAGAGATTGCAGATCTTCATTGGTACCAATTCGGTGATCGACTTTTCGAAAGTCACTCACGGCATAGCCACCATCACTCCGGCCTTCCGGGCACTGCAGGATGGGCATGATGTGTATCATATTAACGCCCAGTTCCTGTAAATAATGTAGTCTGGATTGCAGACCGTTGAGGTTTTCGGCAAAACCATCTGAGTACAGGGCCATACCTACCCATTTTTGACTTAAAAACCAGTTATGGTCTTTCTCACGTTCAAGGTCTTTTTGCTTGAGAACATCATCTCTGGCGATATATTGTCGCGCCAGGGTTTCAACAAGATTCAGGGCCTGCTCCGCAAAATCATCCCGGCTACCGTATAAATAGTGAAATAGCGAATAGATCGCATAGAAGTTGGCGCCCAGTCGGGTGTAAAAGTGACGGATCTGATGCTGTTTGATCTCCGGATTAAGTTTAATCAGGATATCGTTGAGTAGGGAGTGGGAGACCTGTTCATACATATTAAATAGTATTGATCATTGTGACAGCTGTGTAAAATAGTTGTCAGAATATGAGTGGAACTGTCAGGTCATGCAGCTGCATAATACACAACAACGCTGGGGTATCGTTTCCGTCTGCCTTCACTGGCTTACGGCGATAACAGTTGTCGGACTGTTTATCCTGGGCTTATGGATGGTTGAATTGACCTATTATGATAGATGGTATAATGAAGCACCTTTTATACATAAGAGTATCGGTATTTTATTGTTTGTCCTGACCATGGTGCGGCTAGTCTGGCGTTATAGTCATGAAACTCCTGTCGCCATAGCAAGTCATACTGTATTAGAGAGAAAGGCTGCTCGTGCGGTTGTCGTTATCATTTATCTGCTATTATTGACTGTCATGATAAGCGGGTATCTGATTTCCACTGCGGATGGTCGGGGTATTGATGTTTTTGGCTGGTTTGAGATTCCTGCGACAGTATATGGTTACAATCAGCAGGAGGATATTGCTGGAGCTGTACATCTTGTGTTAGCCATTAGTTTGATATCGCTCGTGGTGGTTCATGCAGTGGCCGCGCTCAAGCATCATTTTATCGATAAAGATCGTACCCTGTTAAGAATGCTGGGAAAATAATTATAAGCTGGTATAAAGGAGCACGTCATGATTAAGATCCTTCAATCCATATTTTTAGTTCTTATCGCAACTTCTTTTACTACGAATCTCTATGCCGCAGATTATGTTATTGATAGCAAGAAGGCACATGCATTTATTCAGTTCAAGATTAAACACCTGGGATATAGCTGGTTACTTGGCCGTTTTAATACCTTCGATGGTGAATTTACTTATGATGATAAAAATCCGAATTCCGCCAGTATTGTGGTGAACATCGACCCGGCCAGCATCGATACCAATCAGGCTGAACGGGATAAACATCTGCGCAGCAAGGATTTTCTTGATGTCGATAACTATCCGACGGCAAAGTTTGTCAGTACTTCTTATCAGGAAAAGGCAAATGGTAAAGCGGATCTTAAAGGGAACCTGACATTACATGGTGTGACAAGGCCGATCACTATCGAAGTCGAACAGATCGGCCATGGACCGGATCCATGGGGAGGCTACCGTCGTGGCTTTGCCGGTACGACCAGTTTCGCATTAAAAGATTTTGGAATTAATTATGACCTGGGCCCAGCCTCGAGAGAAGTGCAATTATTTCTCTCAGTGGAAGGGATACGTAAGTAATCGCGAATCCTTATGTAATAACGCCAGGCACTTTAATTAAGTGCTTGGCGCTATTTTTGAACATTCATTAAAAATACGTCGATCGCAACGGGCGCAACGGTCATGATCCAGTTCTTCAAAAATGGCACCAATGGCCTCACCCTTATGCATGAAGACGTTTTCTGCGCCAAAGCGTTGCAGGTAACCACCTTTTTTCAAAATATCGCAGACTTCCTGTTTGATCTTGACGACATAGAGGCCGCCACCGATTTTCTTACGTTTTTCTGATTCCTGCAGGATCATTTCGGCACCGGCTATGTCTATAAAGTTGATACCACTGCCTACCAGCAGGACATGTTTTTGTTCGGGGTTTTGTTCCGTGAAATTCCTCAGAGTCTTCTGCACATGATCGATGGCGCCAAAGAATAGCGAGCCGTCTACCTGAACGATTTTGAGTTGCGGGCACTCGGCGGATGGAGTTGAGTGCACCATTTTTCGATCCTCTGACTCAGGATCGGGTGCCATCCCTTTAATACGGGGGCGGGCGGTACGCATCAGGTACATGATCAGTGACAGCATCACGCCCACATAAATTGCGAATTCCAGTTCAACGAACAGCGTGGCGAAAAAGGTTGTGGCCAGGACCAGGGTTTCAGAACGGCTCACTTCGATAATGTTCGAAATATGATGGAAATCTATCAGGCGCCAGGCAACAATTAACAAAATACCGGCCATAGCTGGTATCGGCAAATAGGCAGCCAGGGGAGCAATCAGCAATACAATCGCCGCAAGGGAGAGGGCGGCAAAGATGGCGGCCATGGGGGTACGGGCACCGGCCGTGTAATTGATACCACTACGGGTAAATGAACCGGATGATGCATAACAGGAAAAGAAACTACCCGTGATATTCGCAAGACCCTGACCGATGAATTCCTGGTTACCATCAATGTGTTGTCCTGACTTCAATGCAACAGAACGGGCGATGGATACGGCTTCGACCAGACCTAGCATGGCAACCGCCAGTGCACCTGAACCCAGTTTCTGAATGGACTCAAATGAGAAATCCGGTACTGAAAAAGGTGGCAGGCTTCTGGGGATTTCACCGACCAAACGAATGTGATGGGACTCTGCACCGAACATGATCGCGACAATACTGCCGATGATCATGGCAAATAAAAGCCCTGGCCAGCGTGGTTTAAAGATCATGAACAGGATACCGACTGCAAGACTGGTTGCGGCAATGGTTGTTGCCGCGATATTGATATCCCCTATTTGTTTGAATAAATCTATCCAGGTATGCAGAAAACTCTCACCGGCTGGTATCTCAACGCCAAAGAAGTGTTTTAACTGACTGGTGCCGATCAACAGGGCGGCCCCCGCGGTGAACCCCACCACGACGGAATGTGAAACAAAGTTGACCAGTGCGCCCATTCGGCCCAGCCCCAGTGCCAGTTGATATACACCCGCCAGGAAAGTCAGTGTCAGGGCCATCTGAATGTATTCTGCTGAACCGGGTTCAGCAAATTTATTAACAGTGGCAAAGACAACAATCGAAATTGCCGTAGTGGGACCGGATATCAGGTGACGAGATGAACCAAACAGCGCAGCAATAATGGCGGGGACCATTGCAGAGTAGAGACCATAAACCGGAGGTAATCCAGCGATCATGGCGAAGGCAACGCCTTGCGGCAATACAATTACGGCGCCTGTCAGGCCGGCCATAAAGTCCGCGCGCAGGTTTTGCGCATTTATCTGGTGACCCCAGCGCAGGAAGGGCAGAATTTTAGTTAAAAGCAGATTGCACTGCCTGGCAAAAATCTCAAGCATGTTGACCTCAATTGGGAAAAACAAATTGTCTGGATTTAGAATGCTGTCGAGCGTTACATATGCTGTAGCGGCGCTATTCTCGCTCAGTTTATCGGCTTTGGAAAGTGAAAGCTTGTCATTTCATATTCCTTTCAGGAATATAATCTATCTCCTGGTTTATATGGCACCATTATTTCCCTTTTTATACAATTAGTTAAACTGAATATTCTATATATATAGAATAAATAAGCTCTTTAAAATATAGCTGGCTGGAATAAATTGTCAGTATGAGCCCTGCTCTCATGATTACCTTACCGGGGCGGAAAAATGGTTATCTCAATCTAAATGATAATGATTTGCATTTATAATTACAGCTAGGTATTATATCAGGAAATGCTAATTCTTAGCCCGGGGTTGAACCGGGCCATTTGAGAACAGAGGTAATTGGTTATGAAAAGACTTTTTCACTATTTTGCAGGCTTGCTACTCGT
>JASFLL010000235.1:0-4055 GCA_050118115.1 Thioalkalispiraceae bacterium | reverse complement strand
AAATGATGCGCCCGCGCTGGCCAGGGCTAATATAGGCTTTGCCATTGGTACCGGAACGGATGTCGCGATTGAGAGCGCAGATATAACGTTAATGGGTGGCTCCCTGTTTGGCGTGTCTGATGCGATTACGGTTTCAAAGGCGACGCTGCGTAATATTAAGCAGAATCTTTTTGGCGCCTTTGTTTATAACAGCCTGGGTATACCGATTGCAGCCGGCGTGCTTTATCCACTGTTTACAATATTACTTAACCCGATGATTGCTGGCGCTGCCATGGCGATGTCATCCGTCACTGTAGTATTAAATGCCAATCGTCTACGCATGATGAAATCAGGGCGTGAGCAATGATTTTACTGGTTAACAGTATAGCCAGTGTCTTGTTGCTTTTTATTATCTGGTGGTTCTGGCTTTCATCGCCGCGAGCACAGAAGTCTGGTGCTGATGTGATTGACATCACTGTCGATAACGGTGTCTATTCACCTTCGATTATAGAGGTCAGGAAAGGGCAGAATCTGACAATGCGTTTTCTGCGTAAAGACGCCAGCCCCTGTGCAGAGAAAGTGATCTTCAAAGATTTGAACCTTTCAGCGGATTTACCTGTCGATAAAAAAGTAGATCTGAGAATTCCAACGAATCAGACAGGCGAATTTTCTTTCACCTGCCAGATGCAGATGTATCGAGGCACGCTATTAGTAAAATAAGAGGTTTAATGACGAGATGTTAATTTGGGGGAAACTCGCCGGAGCAATATTTGGCTATGCGATGGGTGGCTGGATCGGCATGCTCATCGGCGTCCTGCTTGGCCATTATCTTGATAGCGGTCTCAGACGGGCTATCCAGCATGATCAGTTTGGGTTTAACTACCGCCCTGGAAATCAGGCAGAAATCCAGACATCATTTTTCACAACGGTTTTCTCGGTAATGGGACACATCGCCAAGGCTGATGGTCGCGTCTCTGAATCTGAGATTACCCTGGCACGTAATATCATGCGACAGATGCAGCTCGATACTACCCAGGAAAAGACAGCCATTGATCTTTTCACAAAGGGCAAGGCTCCTGATTTTCCACTGGAAGATGTGATTGATGATTTTCATCGCGTCTGTCACCACAACCGCAATCTGGAGCGAATGTTTATTGAAATATTGTTGTTCGCGGCCTATGCCGATGGCCACATGCATGAAGCTGAACGGCATATCTTTTTCCGTATCTGTTCACGTATCGGGATTTCAGAGTTCGAGTTTCGGCGCCTGGAAAAAATGGTGTATGCACAACAGGCCTTTCATGGTGCCGGTACTGGTTATAGTGGAGCCGCGCAACAACCTTCCAGGGATATGCTGAATGAAGCATATGAAGCGCTGGGAATCGACAAGTCGGCAACGGATGCTGAAGTTAAAAAGGCCTATCGTCGGCAAATGAACCAGCATCACCCGGATAAACTGGTTGCCAAGGGCCTGCCTGAAGAAATGATCAAACTGGCAAATGAAAAGACACAGGAGATCAAATCAGCCTACGAGACAATTTGCAAGGCCAGAAATATCAAGTAAGTACGCCCAGATAGCGGCCACCACTGGCAACTCCGATTACGATAATCCCCAGGGTAAGATTAATTCTGATCAAAACCCTGATCTGGTTTAACTGCTTACCACCTGTTTGCCAGTCTTGAATAGTCACTGCCTGCTTAAGCCGCCGGTAAGGCGCAAAAAACACATGCAGGTAAATCATGATCATGACAATGCCGATACCATACATTATATGTACATATAGCGGTGTGCCTGCAAAACCCTGCCAAATCATAAACATCAGTCCGAAGCCAGTGAGTGGTAACAGGATGACACTGGCCCAGACGTAGGGAAAAAATTTCTCAAAAACCCCAACCCACAGAGTTAGACGTTGTGGGGGTTCCAGTTGCTGTGCAGCCGTTGGACGCAGGCAGGCATAGGCAAAGAACATTCCACCAACCCAGAAGACCACTGATAACACATGTAAAAAACTGATGACTGATTTTAAATCCACGCTGTTTTCCTTGTTTATTTATCAAAGTTTTTCTTTAACCAGCCAGATACACGTTGTATCAGCACATCCTGCATATTGGTAAAGAAATGGTTGGCACCCTCTACCCTGACGGGAGTATAGTTTTTATATCCTTGTTTGCGGGCTATCTGTGTGCGTTTTTTGACGTTATCAGAAATCCGTTGTTCATCCTCGCTACCATATATATCAAGAACAGGGACGTCGATCTTGCTGAAGTTACCGAGGATATCGGTGCGTGGATCTTTTGCATAGCCTGGTCCTGCGGCGACCATGGCGATTGCTTTTACAGCCGGATCAGGGTTTTTTACCATGTAGTAAACTGCCATGACATTGCCAATGCTATGTCCAACAATGACGATGTTTGTTACGCCCTTGGCTTTGAGAAAGTCAACGCCGGCCTGAATCCTGCCCGGTACTTCATCGAACAGGGGGGCGTAGGCTTTTTCTTCTGTGACTTCGTTTGGCAGTATCGGCATCTGTAAAGACAGCGTGTGCCAGCCATGTTCCGGGAGGGCCATACGCAAAGGATCGATGATGTCAGGCCAGGCCGGATGGACACCCATGCCATGCAGGATGATCACCCCTCCGAGGTCCTTGTCACTGTCATTTTCAGCGTACAGGCCCAGGAACTCAACCCCGTTGGCCTTGAGTTTCACTGGTTCTCCCACCAGCAGGCTGGGGACAATTTGCTCTTCCCAGCGTTTTTCCTTGGCCCGGTCAGACTTGCTGGCGGCAATAACCTGGCAGGATAGCGATAAAAAAAGCAGTCCAATCATAAGGATGGGTGATTTCATGACAGTTTGCATGGTCTTTACTCCCGTTTAAACGATAGTATTAACTGATAAGTATATATAGGAATGGAGTGTCTAAAAAGCTGCATTACAGGGCTATTTCCGGTAGAGTTGGCGGTTCGATTTTTCAGGGGTGCTGCCGGACAAACCCTAAATTAGCCCGCAGCGCGAAACAGAATTCAGAAATGAGGCAGGAACTATGGCAGATTTTGCAATTGCACCATCCATCTTATCCGCAGACTTTGCGAAGCTGGGTGAAGAGGTTGATAACGTACTCGCATCAGGTTGTGAGATCGTTCATTTTGATGTAATGGACAACCATTATGTACCCAACCTGACAATTGGCCCCCTGGTCTGTGAGGCCTTGCGCAAGCATGGCGTAACGGCACCGATTGATGTGCACCTGATGGTCAAACCCGTCGATCGGATTATTCCGGACTTCGCGGCTGCCGGCGCCACTTATATTACATTTCACCCGGAAGCGTCAGAACATGTTGATCGTTCCCTGCAGCTGATTCACAACGAAGGTTGCAAAGCAGGGCTGGTCTTCAACCCGGCAACACCGCTGGATTACCTGAAATACGTTATCGACAAGGTGGATATGGTCCTGCTGATGTCAGTCAACCCGGGTTTTGGTGGCCAAAGCTTTATCCCTACTGCACTGGATAAATTACGTGAAGCACGCAATATCATTGATGCATCAGGTCGTGATATACGCCTGGAAATTGATGGTGGCGTCAAAGTTAACAATATTCGTGAGATCGCAGAAGCCGGTGCGGATACGTTTGTGTCAGGCTCTGGCATCTTTGGTGGCGCCAACGATAACGATCCGAATCGTTATGACACGATTGTCAAACAGATGAAGGATGAGCTGGCCAAAGTAAAATAAGCCGGCAGTTAGATTTTGATTTAAGAGTAGTCGTGATGTTAAACAAACCAAAAATGGTTTTGATCGATGTCGATGGCACCCTGGTTGATAGCGTTCCAGACCTGGCTTATTGCGTCGATGAGATGATGAAACAATTGGGTATGCCGGTCCATGGTGAGAGTAAAGTCCGTGAATGGGTTGGTAACGGCGTCGAGCGACTGGTACGACGCGCCTTGATAGGTCAACTCGATGGCGAGCCGGATCAGGCCCTGTTTGAAAAAGCTTACCCGGTATTCCTGCAACTCTATGCAGACAATACTTCAAAGCGCAGTGTCCTGTACCCCGGGGTCAAAGAAGGTCTGGCTT
>JASFLL010000234.1:0-4069 GCA_050118115.1 Thioalkalispiraceae bacterium | reverse complement strand
CTTGCCGCAATGAATAATAGGAATCGGTGCTCCCCAATAACGCTGGCGTGATACACCCCAGTCACGTAAACGATAGGTAGTACGTTTATCCCCGCGTTTATTCTGCATCAGGAATGCAGCAATTTTCTCAAATGCCTGTTCTGAACGGAGCCCGTCAAATTGACCGGAGTTGATAAGCTGGCCTTTGTCTACGAAAGCAGATTGGTTCAGATTAACTTCTTCGTCACCCGTTGGAGCAATAACCTGCTTGAGAGGCAAACCATACTTTCGGGCGAACTCCCAGTCTCGTTGGTCATGAGCAGGTACCGCCATCACAGCCCCTTCGCCATAGCCCATTAATACAAAGTTAGCGATGAACACCGGAACCTGTTCACCAGTTATCGGGTGAATAGCCTTAAAACCGGTATCCATCCCTTTTTTCTCCAGGGTTTCGATCGTCGCTTCAGCAGTACCGGTCTGCATACATTCTCTTATAAAAGCGCGTACATTGGATGAACGTTCGGCGGCTTTACTGGCAAGTGGGTGCAGGGCTGCGACGGCAACGTAGGTAACCCCCATCAGGGTATCCGGACGGGTAGTAAACACCTTCAGCTTATCTTTTTGATCAGTTAAGTCGAACTCAATATCGACACCCTGTGACTTGCCAATCCAGTTGCGCTGCATGGTGACCACCTGCTCCGGCCATCCCTGCAGGTTATCCAGTTCGGCGAGCAGTTCTTCCGCATAATCGGTGATCTTCATAAACCACTGTGGGATATCTTTTCGCTCCACATCGGTATCACAACGCCAGCATTTGCCATCAATGACCTGTTCATTGGCCAGCACCGTCATGTCATTGGGACACCAGTTGACCGGTGAAGTCTTTTTGTAAACCAGGCCTTTCTTATATAAGCGGGTAAACAACCATTGCTCCCAGCGATAATAATCCGGGTCACAGGTCGCCAACTCACGATCCCAGTCATAGCCCAGACCAAGAGATTTCAGCTGCTCGCGCATATAGTTGATATTTTCGCGGGTCCAGCGTGCAGGCGGCACATTATTTTTGATGGCTGCGTTTTCTGCCGGAAGGCCAAAGGCATCCCAGCCCATCGGCTGCAGTACATTTTTACCCAGCATGCGTTGATAACGACTAATGACATCGCCAATGGTGTAATTACGTACATGTCCCATATGCAGGCGACCGCTTGGATAAGGGAACATGGAAAGGCAATAAAACTTCTCCTTGTTCGCGTCTTCTTTAACCGAGAATGTCCTGTTGGACTCCCAGTATTGCTGGGCTGCCTGCTCTACGTATCTTGGATCGTATTGTTCTTTCATGTTCTCTTATTTACTTGATACTAAAATTATTATCATTTATTAACCGCAAGCATACCGTATGCCTGCTTTAAATTCACCAGTCCGGCATGTTACTTATTAACGGGTTTTGAGCGTATTCTGTTGAAAAGCGCCAGACTGAAAAACAGACCCACAAGCACGGACACAAAACTGATAACTGGATAGTTTCCATACCTCACATAGGGCGTTGCCCCCTGTCGGGGTTGCATCTTACCCGTGAGGATAACAGGTTTGAACTGTGGTGATTTCTTTATAAATTTTCCATGGTAATCAATCAGGGCAGATATACCGGTGGTGGTTGCACGGATAGACTCGCGTTGTGTTTCAACAGCGCGCATACGGGCAATTTGCAGATGCTGAAAAGGTGCCCACGACTTACCGTACCAGGCATTATTGCTTCCATTAATCAACATACTGGCTTCCGGTAAAAAATCGATGAGCTCCTCTCCAAAGGCATCTTCATAACAGATCGAAGGCGCCATTTTTTCACCGGCAACCAGCAGGTATTTCTGGTCCGGGGCACCACGACTGAAACCGGACATGGGCAGGTCAAAAAAACCAGCCAGTTTTTTCATGAAGTCCGGCAGTGGCACATATTCACCAAACGGTACCAGGTGTCGCTTGTTGTAAACACTCTGTGTCTTACCCAGGACCAGCAAACTGCTGTAGTAGTGTGTATCCAGTTCACCATAAGGCAGTCCTATTACCAGCGTAGTTCCACTTTTTTTTGCCTGTTCCTTGAGACGCTGCCGGTATGAGTAAGGGGCATCCTGCCATAAGATCGTGAGAGCATTTTCCGGCCACATTACAAGATCGTATTTTCCCCACAGCGGTTCCGTCATATCTGCATAGGTATTCATCCGATGCATAATTTGCTCAGGATCCCACTTGGTAATCTGGGAGAGACTCGCCTGGACAATTGCAACATTGACAGGCTGATCTTTTTTCTCCGTCCAGAGTACGTTTTTCAAACTGCCCCCTACCAGCCAGATTCCTGATGCGAACAGGATTAAACTGACAGTCAGGGTGGAACGTCGCTCGGCAAATTTTAGCAATAGCGCGGCGCTAATAACTGCCATCAGGGAAATGCCATATACACCCAGGATAGGGGCATAACCCACCAGTGGTGAATCGATAAAACTGTATCCAAGATTCAACCAGGGAAAGCCTGTCATAAACCAGCCCCTGATCCACTCAAACAACACCCACATCGCAATAAAAACCGGCATTGCCAATAACCGATTGAGGTTGCGGATTAACATGACACTAACCAAAGCCTGTATTGCCGGGAATAAGGCAAGAAAAGCAACAAAGATGTGGGTCAGCAAAAAGGCCACCGGCGCTGAGGTAAAGCCAAAATCACTAATTGCGATATAGACCCAGGATACACCTACCGCAAACATCCCAAATCCAAACAGGTAGCCGCGTCTAAATGCCAGGGCATTGCTTGAATCCTGCCAGATCCAGAACATGATAGCAGGGATAATAATGGCGAGCGGATAAAAACTGATTGGCGCAAAAGCTACGGGCAGTAATGCGCCCGCAAAAAACGCAACCACATCCAGCCAAGGATTTTGTTTATCAATCATTGCTTGATTGATCGACCGCCACAGCCTGATCAACATCTATTTGTTTTTTTACCTGCAGCAGGTGGACACGACGGGCATCCGCACGCAGTACCTTGAAATCATAGCCACCAAGACTGGCTGTTTCTCCACGCTTGGGTAGATGGCCGAGCGAGTTAGTAATTAAACCACCAATGGTATCGAAGTCATCCTTGGAAAAAGTTGTAGCAAAGTGCTTATTAAACTCTTCGATCGGCGTGATCGCTTTGACTGTTGCCTTCTCAGAGGTGTGCTCCATGATATAGATGTCATCTTCATAATCATGTTCATCTTCGATCTCGCCGACGATTTGTTCGAGCACGTCCTCAATCGTAATCATGCCGGCCACGCCACCATACTCGTCAACTACGATAGCGATGTGATTACGACTGGCACGAAACTCTTTTAACAACACGTTAAGACGCTTACTTTCAGGTATAAAGGTAGGTGGTCGTAGAATATCTCGTAGATTAAACTTCTCTTCGCTACCTAACTGGAAATAAGGCAGGAGGTCCTTGGCCAGCAGAATACCGATAACCTCATCCCGATTATCACCAACTACTGGATAGCGAGAGTGAGCCGCATCGACAACGACAGGTAATACTTCCTGTAAACTCATATCACGCTCAAGGACAATCATTTGCGAACGTGGCAACATAACATCCCGAACCTGCATTTCAGTTACCTGCAGCACACCTTCAATCATGGCCAGGGCATCGATATCAATAATATCCTTGTCCTGTGCATCGCGAAGTACACCAACTAACTCATCCCGGTCTTTGGGATCAATGTTCAGTAGATGTGCCAGACGCCCTATCCAGGAACGCCCCTGTTTGTCTTCCTTCTGAATTTGCCCATTCGGGCTACCCGATCGGTCCTCGTTCATGGTTTTGTCGCTACCTCGTAGGGGTTTGAAAATCCTAATCCTTGTAAAATTGAAATTTCTTTTTGTTCCATGATCGTGGCCTGATCATCCTTAATATGATCATAACCAAGTAAATGTAATGTTCCGTGGACAATCATATGAGCCCAGTGTGCTTTTAATGGTTTATTTTGATGTTTGGCTTCTTTTTCAACAACATCGGCACAAACCACCAGGTCACCCAATAATGGAACTTCAAGCGGTAGAT
>JASFLL010000233.1:0-4070 GCA_050118115.1 Thioalkalispiraceae bacterium | reverse complement strand
CCAGTTCACTTGCGCTGTATTGGTTACGGTCTCACCGATAGTGAGCACGGAATCCAGCAATACACGGAAACGGAACTCGGTCACCTCGCCCGGTTGCAACTGTCCATAGGTGTTGGCGTAGTCTACCGTAAAAGTAGGTGCGATATAGACGATACCGTTGGGCAAACCATTCAAGGTGGCGGTGCCAGCAACATAAGTCATTTGTCCCGGCACCGGTGAATCCAGGTCATCAAGTATTTCAACGTCGTAAGCCGGCACCGTGCCCACGTTGGTTACGCGAATCACGTATTCCAACTGACCGCCGGCCACAGCGGGGCCGCCACCCACCACCGATACCGCTTTGGTAATGGCCAGTTGCTGGGCATTACCTACCACGATTAAGGTGGGCTGGTCACCGTTGGAGTCCAGTCCGTCCGCATCAGTAGGTTCAACTGGCAATTCGTTATTGGACACATAGCCCTGGTTACTGATCACAGTACCTACCGGTGTACCGGCATTGACTTCCACTTCGAATGTCACCGTGGCGGTTCCACCTGGCGACAAATAGCCCACTTGCGGTACTGGCGGAGTTAAATCGCTGGAACTGATGGCAATGCCCGCAATCAATGGCGAGACACCACTGTCGGGATTACCTACCGGCAGATCATTCAAGTACACTGAGTTTGGTATATACGTGGTATCCGTCGGTACCATATCCACAAGTTGCACACCGGTGGCCTGCACGCCGCCGTAGTTGGTCACTACGATGGTGTACTTCAATATGTCACCGGGATCGACTATGCCCGGCGTGCCACCGTCGGTTTCTATGGCTACGGTCTTAACGGCGTCCACCAGCGGCAGACTACCCACTATATCGCGTGTCGGGTCATCGGCTACGGCGGTGTCCGGATCATCGGATGGTTGCGGCGCTATGGCACCGCTGGTACCTGCACCGTCCGCATACACATAACCCTGGTTGGAAATGATGGTACCGTTGATGGCATCCTGATTGATCATCACATCGAAGGTGATGGTGGCCACGTTATCGGTAAACGCGGCATCGGCATTCGCCCCCATATAGCCCACCGTAGTATTCTGCGGGGCGTTAATCAGCATACCGTCTTGCAACGGCGAAACGCCGGGAGCCGCGTCGGCTACGGGATTGCCGTTCAAGGTGGTACTGTCGGCGATATACGTCGTGTTGTCGGGAATCGTGTCGCGCAAGAAAGTGTTGACGGCGTTTTCATTGCCGATGTTTTTCACCGTGATGGTGTAGCGCAGGGTTTCACCGGGATACAATTCCGTGGGAGAACCAGTGAGATCGGTAGAAGTTTTGTACACCTGGAACAATGGTGCGGAAGCGATCAGTGTCTGGGTGGTATCTTCGTCGCCAATAATGTTGGGATCGTCCGCACCGTTCAGGTTAGGATCGTCACTGGGCTGAGGCGTCAGGTTGTAAATTTGCAGTAAGGCTTGATTCTGAACGACCGTACCACTGTCGATTACATCAGCCAGGGTAACCTCGAACTCTATGGTGACGCTGTCACTACCGCCGCCGGCGATACTCATGGACAGGTTGCGTACATCCAATAGTCCGGTACCTTTTGTTCCTCCGTTAGGGTCGGTATTGGACGTATCGGCGCCAGCAGGAACACTGATGATATTCAATGTTCCCGGTGCAAACACCTCCGGGTCGTTCAAGCGATCAACTTCGTCAGTAATGGAAAATACAGGAACATCTATGGGACTGACATTAGTGGCCACGATGCGGTAGCGCAAGGTATCGCCTGGTGAGGCATTGGCTCCGGGATCCTGGCCGGTGGTGGTGTTGATGACATATTTCTGAAACAGGATGATGGGCGATTCCGTTATCGTGGTATAAGCGTCTTCGTCATCATCTGTACCCACGGTACCGGGATTCGTTGGGTCCAAGGCGCCTGTATAAGTGCGTATTTCACCTGTGGCGCCGGCGCCCGCCGTATCAGCGCTGTACCATTGCGTTGTCCAGGCATAGTTGGTCAAACTATCGTTATTGGGCGAATCGGTATCCAGGATTACGTCATAGGTAACGACCAGATGGTTAGTAGGAGGAATGGCTGCGTCCGGTGTCAGCATGGTCACTGTCAACGTACACGTCGGCACACCCGAAAAGGTGGTGGTAAAGTCGGTATTCTCCACCAGGGGCGCACCCACGGGATTGGTTCCGTCAGTGATTTGCGCGGTAAAATTGTACGGCGGTACATCGCACATACCACCCGGATCGGGATTGGGCAGTATGTCGGTAATCGTCAGGTCGTAGGCATTACCATCGCCCATATTTAACACGTCAATGCTAAACGTCGCCGGCAAGCCCAACCGCATGCTGGCAGGTCCGGATTTATTGAGTATCAGGTTGTCCGGCTCCACAATAGTCATGTTGCCGGTGGTGCCTGGCAAGCCATTTTGCTGAGTGGCAGGACTATTGGCCACCTGGTTGTAGGTATAAGTGGCGGTATTGGTGAACAACAAACCGCTGACATTGGTGGCTGTATCCAGCACCAGCACGGTAATGTCGATCACCGCCTGCTCACCGGCAGGGATGTCTATACCATTGGTGATGTCTTCAATCACCAGACTGGTGGCGGTACCGGTATTCTCCGGTGTCCAGGGTAGTAAGCCGCTCACTTTGGTGACACTGACATAACTCAGATCGGCCGCCGATGCTGCAAGGTCATCAGTTATGCGCACATCGTGCAGCGTAACCGGCAATGGCGTGGCCGGTACCGTGACGCGATAAGTGAAGGTCTCACCAACAGCCACCGTGGTGTCCGCCGGGTTTGCCTTTGCCAGCGCACCCGCCGTGGGTGAAGTCAACGTCGTAGTAGCGGTATTGGTAGGACCATAGATTTCCCGGACGCCGGTGATGCCGCCCAAGACCGGCACCGCGTCGTTATCGAATGAGTAATAGCTGTTGCCCGTAGCGGCGTTGGTAAGGGTAAGCCCGGCGCCGAGATCGGCATCGGCCTGCGCCTGGTACACAATCGTGAGTGTTTCACCCACTCCAATGGTATAAGCATCGGCAACTCCGGTATCGAAATTCCAGGTGGCAACACCGGTTACCGGATCGTACGTCGGTGTGACATCGGCAACCCCCGCGCCCGCCAACGTAGTGCCTACCATGGTGACAGTGGCGGTACCGTAACGCATGCCCACCGGAATGATGTCCTGCAACACCAGGTCATAAGCTGGAGCGGTACCGCTGTTGACTACATCCACCGTATAGGTCACCAGTTCATTGGCGACAATAATAGTATCCCCACCAGCGGGTGCCGCGGATTTGCTCACCGTGAGTTGCGGCTGAAGTACGGTGATAACAGTATCGATGTCTGAATTGGTGGTGGTACCGGACGCTGTGTCGTAGCTCACGGACACGGTATTGTTCAGTGAGGTTGAATTGACCTGGGGAAACACGTTGTCCAGAACACGCGCTCGGTACACGACCACAAAGTTGTTGGCCAAACCATCTACGGGCTGGTTGGTTAAATCGCCGAAGCTCCACGTAACCGTAGTTGGGCCAGCGGTGGGATCGCCCGCCTCTGCTACTGCTAGAAAATCGGAGTAGATAAATGGCGCAACCGCGCTGTAAGGCGAAGTCGTATCGCCATTGATACTGACTATGGACTCGAAACCCAGCCCTTGCGGCAGCGTGTCCACCAGTTGAAAAGTGCCCAGCGTCCCTTCCGGCACAGATACCGTCAATGTATATTCAACAATGTCGCCGATACGCACGTTGTCGTCACCGGCACCATAAGTGTCGGTGCTGCGCACCTTGGTGATAGTGGCATTGATGTTGGGCGAGTTTAACGTCTCGGTAACCGGTGCCGTAATATAATCGTTTAGGCCGCCAATGCCGTCCGAGCCGTCACGCTCATAGGCATTGGCACCATCGATACCGGTCCACTCGGCAACAACCGTATTGCTGAGCACTTGCCCCGCAAGCACGCTGTTGTCCAAACGAACATCGTATTCAATGGTGATGGGCGTACCTTCAGCGATATCGATATCGGCATTACCATTGGCGAGGCTCCACACCAGAGTTTGTGGTGTAGTTA
>JASFLL010000232.1:0-4072 GCA_050118115.1 Thioalkalispiraceae bacterium | reverse complement strand
GTAAACGTACTGAAAATGTAAAAAGACCGTATATCGCTCGTTCTCGATACTGGGTTCGCGCTCCTCATGCCGGAATATTGCGGAATATCAAAAAACTGGGTGACCATGTCCACAAAGACGAACGACTGGGAACAATCTCTGATCCGACGGATATCTTTAGCCAGTCTGAATTCCCGGTTCACGCAGGCCACGCAGGTATAATTATCGGCAGGACTAATTTGCCATTGGTTAATGAAGGTGACGCAATTTATCATATTGCTTATTTCAAAGACTCAACGGAAGTCGCCCAGGAAGTTGAGAGCTTTCAGCAAGATTTTGACACCGGTCTTTAATTTAGAGAATGGCAAGGAGTACCGGGCATGTTATTTACTAAAGCTTATAGTTTGTTCGCTATTACCATACTTGTTTTATTTCAGTTATTTGCGCAAACAGCCCTGGCTAAAGAAACGATCGGTTGGGTGGAGTTTGTTTCGATTTATCCAGGCAACCTGCAGCTAAAAGCTAAAATGGACAGCGGGGCAAAAACATCGTCATTGCATTGTGACTGTCAGAACATATATAAAAAAAATGGCAAGCAATGGATAAAATTCACTGTTAAAAACGAAAACGGCCAGCTAATCACCCTGGAGCGCAAAGTGATACGTATGGTAAAAATCAAACGCCACTTTGGCGAGGCTCAGCGAAGGGCGGTCATTCGCCTCGGGGTCTGCCTGGCTAATACGTATAAAGAAATCGAAGTAAATATTATTGATCGAAGCGGATTAAACTATCAAATGCTCATTGGTCGCAATTATCTGGCTGGTGACTTTCTGATCGATACAGGCTCAACTTTTACTTCCAAGCCGAAATGTAAAAAATAGAACCAGGGAAGTGAACAAAAAAGAACTATACATCCTCGCATTTATACTATGCGCGATTGGCATAGGATTCTTTGCTTATAAAACTATTTATCTGAAGTTTCCTGTATCCCCGCAAGAGGAAGTCTATGCATGGAATATTGAAGTGCGGATACGTTTCGACGCCCAGGATGGGCCGGTTAAAGCCTATCTCTATATCCCGGAAAATACCGAAAACTATACCATCGTTAACGAGCAGTTTATCAGCCGTGGTTTTGGAATGACGGCACGCATAAAAGAAGCTAACCGGATGGCTGTCTGGTCAATCAGGAAAGCCAGGGGTGGGCAGGTACTTTATTACCATGCAACTGTATGGCCAGGAACCGAACCGGCTTCATATAATAATGGTAAAACACCGAAACTACAGGAAGTGGAACTTGTCGATGTACAAAAGCTGGCAGCCGAGGCAATTCTTGCTGAAGTAAAGAAAAGATCGGCCGATATCGAAACACTGATTCCGGAACTGCTCAAATACCTGAACCAACCCACAAGCTATAACAATGATAATCTCAGGCTGTTACTTGGTAATAAGCCGACGCTGGAGCAAAAATTACAACTTGCGGTCAACATTCTTGGGCTTGATGGTATTCCTGCCCGTGTTACCCATGGCATTCGCCTGCAAAAACTGGTACGTGCTGCAGAAAAAATCCATTTGTTACAGGTCTATTCTCACAGCAAGTGGTCCAGTTATCACCCCATTACAGGTGTTATTTACAAATCTGAGGACTATCTGAACTGGTGGCATGGCAACAGGCCATTAGTCAGCGTGAGAGGCGGTACCAATGTGACTTCTCAAATATCGGTAAGCGAAAGCCATGAATCCGCAATTATGAATGCCAACTCCCGCGGACAACTGTCATTACCAACGTTTACTCGATTCTCATTGTTAGGGTTACCTATCGATACCCAGGCAGTTTATCGAATTTTATTAACTGTACCTATCGGTGTTTTTTTGCTGGTAATCTTGCGCAATATTGTCGGAGTCAGGACCTTCGGGACCTTTATGCCGGTATTGATTGCACTGGCGTTTCGTGAGACACAGCTCGTATGGGGGATAATCTTATTCAGCCTGGTCGTAGGATTGGGCCTGTCTGTGCGTTTTTACCTCGATCATCTTAAATTGTTACTGGTGCCGCGGCTTGCCTCTGTTCTGGTCGTAGTCATTATACTGATGGCATCCATCAGCATTGTCAGTCACAAACTTGGATTATATAGTGGCCTGTCAGTCTCCTTGTTTCCGATGGTCATCCTGACGATGACCATTGAGCGTATGTCCATAGTCTGGGAAGAGCGGGGGCCGGTGGAGGCCCTGAAACAGGGTACGGGTAGCCTGTTTGTAGCAAGCATCGCCTATTTAGTCATGCAAAATAATTTTGTCCAGCATCTTGTATTTATTTTCCCGGAACTACTGCTCGTTCTGCTTGCGGCCCTCATGTTGCTGGGCCGTTATCGGGGTTACCGTCTACTGGAGCTGCAACGCTTTAAAATACTGGCGCAAGATCGGGAGTCAAAATAATGTTTGCCCTCAGTGAAAAACTGCAGAGAAACGGCGTGCTGGGGATCAATCAGAGGAATGCTGATTTTATACTGCCGCATAATCCCCGTTATTATTACCCACGCGTTGATGACAAGGCCGAAACCAAAAAACTTGCCATCGCCGCCAAAATTGCGACCCCTGAGCTCTATTACGTCATCGAAATTGAACGCCAGGTAAAGGAATTACCTCGCTTGCTTGAGTGCCTGGATGAGTTTGTTATCAAACCCGCATGCGGCTCACGTGGAGATGGTATCGTCGTGATTACCGGGCGTCGTAAGGAAATGTACAGGAAGGCAAGCGGACTGCTGATTAAGGAAAGCGAGTTACAATATCATGTTTCAAATATCCTGAGTGGTATGTATAGCCTGGGCGGACAAAGTGACAAATGCCTGATTGAATACCGGGTCAGGTTTGATCCTTTATTTTCAAACATAACTTACCTGGGGGTGCCAGATATCCGTACTATCGTGTTTTATGGGATACCGATTATGGCAATGGTCAGGTTGCCAACCCAGATGTCTGATGGTAAAGCCAATCTACATCAGGGTGCCATTGGCGCAGGGATTGATCTCGGTACGGGCAAGACCATCGAAGCAGTCTGGAGAAACGAGATTATATCTGAGCACCCAGATACCGGCATCGAAGTATCAGGATTGCAGATTCCACATTGGGATATGATGCTGGACATTGCGGCACGCTGTTATGAAATGACTGGTTTAGGATTCCAGGGAATTGACCTGGTTCTGGATCGTGACAGAGGCCCGCTGATGCTGGAAATCAATGCCAGACCCGGTCTCAACATTCAAATTGCTAACAATTGCGGCTTGTTGCATCGCCTTAAAAAAGCACAGGACAATCTCGGCTCGCTCAATTCAATAAACGAAAAAATCACATTCGCAAAAGAACATTTTGCTGTTTTAACTATGAGTAGTGTTTAAAATTATGTTTGAGAATATGTCGATCTATATCCTGGTCCTGATATTCATCGCCTGTGCAGCTATTATCGGATTCTTTGGTGTCAGGATGACCCATGTGGCGCGCAAACTCGCAGCCAATACCGGCATGGGTGAGGCGATCATGGGTGCCGTATTTATCGGTGCATCAACTTCCTTGTCCGGTATTATTGCTTCAATTACTGCAGCCTATGCCGGTCATGCCGAACTTGCAGTTAGCAATGCCCTTGGAGGTATTGCGGCCCAGACATTTTTCCTTGCGGTTGCCGACATGGTTTACCGTAAGGCTAATCTTGAACACGCCGCTGCATCAGCAGAAAATTTGATGATGAGTGCATTCTTGATTACATTATTGTCTATTCACCTCATCGCTTTTGCCGTTCCCGAATTGCAGGTTTTATCAATTCACCCCCTGACGTTTGTGCTGGTTATCAGTTACTTGCTGGGTATTCGATTGCTTGCCAGGACTCATTCCATGCCAATGTGGTTGCCGGTACGTACACGAGAGACCCGAATCGAGCCTGAAAAAAACTACTCACGCAGGCGTCCACGTGATTCCAGCGATTGGCTCAAATTTGGCGTATATTCGATAATCGTAGGTCTGGCAGGTTGGGTGGTATCAAAAACCGGTATTGCAATTGCCACTCAATCACATATCTCTGAAGGACTGATTGGTGGGGTATTTA
>JASFLL010000231.1:0-4073 GCA_050118115.1 Thioalkalispiraceae bacterium | reverse complement strand
CCAGTTGCACCAAAGAGGAAAGTTAATATGAACACGGCAAAATACAGCAGTATCAGCAACTCTAATAGAATCTATAGAGTTATATCTTTAACTTTATTTTATTTAACTATTGTCGTGTTATTTGGCATCACCGGTTGTTTTGATAGCAGCACGGAAGACTCCAATAATGATAACGGGGAACAATTAAAAACTACGATTGGGCAGCTACCGAGAAATCATACGGAAAGTGTTGCTGGTGCACTTCACGCGCCTGGTAGATTCACACCTTATTCCGCTTGGTGTACCGCCTGCCACGGCTCAACCTTACAAGGCGATGCAGATTTAGGAGTGCCATCATGCACCGCATGTCATGTTCAAATGTGGACGGAAACGGCTCCACCCACAGGTAGTGGAAGAAATCCGCCTTCCAATCATACTGATAATGTCAAAGGCTTTTTACATGCTGCGGGCAAAGACACACCTTATACACATTGGTGTACAGCGTGCCACGGTCCAGCCTTAGAGGGCGATCTGGATTCAGGAACACCGCCATGCACAACGTGCCATGCTGAAGTGTGGACGGAAACACCTCCTACTGGCGGTGGTGGTACCAGTAATCCGCCTTC
This sequence comes from Thioalkalispiraceae bacterium, assembly GCA_050118115.1. GTDB lineage: Bacteria > Pseudomonadota > Gammaproteobacteria > UBA6429 > Thiohalophilaceae > SZUA-24. Next base: position 3,468 of record JASFLL010000231.1, on the reverse strand, counting down.
CAATCATACGGATGACATCAATGGCTTTTTACATGGTACCGGTAAAGATACACCCTATACTAGCTGGTGCACCGCTTGCCACGGCCCAGCCTTAGAAGGCAATCTTGATACTGGAGCACCATCATGCACGACGTGCCACGGTCAACTGTGGACGGAAACGACTCCGCCCAACGGTGGTGGCAGTACCAATAATCCACCCTCCAATCATACTGATAACGTTCAGGGCTTTTTACATGCGGCCGGTAAAGACACGCCTTTTACTCATTGGTGTACCGTTTGTCACGGACCAGACTTAGGAGGCAATCTGGATACAGGAGCGCCGTCATGTACCACGTGCCACGGTCAACTGTGGACGGAAAACGCCCCGCCCAGCGGTGGTGGTAGTACCAGTAATCCACCCTCCAATCATACGGATGATGTTAATGGCTTTTTACATGCTATAGGTAAAGACACGCCTTATAGCAATTGGTGTACAGCCTGCCATGGTGCCGCTTTAGAAGGCAATCTGGATTTAGGCGCTCCGTCATGTACCACGTGCCACGGTCAACTATGGACGGAAACGACGCCACCTAGCAGCGGCGGACGCACCAGTAATGCGCCCTCCAATCACACGGATGATGTCAATAGCTTTTTGCATGCGCCGGGCAAAGACACACCCTATAGCAGTTGGTGTACAGCCTGCCATGGTGCGGACTTAACAGGTGATATAGCACCCTCATGTACGGCTTGTCACGCACAAGTGTGGAGCGAAACAACACCGCCCAGCAGCGGTGGACGTACTAGTAATGCGCCATCCAATCATACGGATAACGTCAATGGCTTTTTACATGCGGCGGGCAAAGACACACCCTATACACATTGGTGTACCGCTTGCCATGGTACGGACCTAACAGGCGATTTAGGACCGTCGTGCACCGCGTGCCATGCTCAAGTGTGGACGGAAACTGCTCCGCCCAGCGGTGGTGGTAGTACCAGTAATCCGCCCTCCAATCATACCGATGATGTCAATGGCTTTTTACATGGTACAGGTAAAGACACACCCTATAGCAGTTGGTGTACGGTTTGCCATGGCCCGGCTTTAGAAGGCAATTTGGATTTAGGTGCACCGTCATGCACCGCATGTCATGGTCAAGTATGGACGGAAACCACCCCGCCCAGCGGTGGAGGTAGTACCAACAATCCGCCCTCCAATCATACGGATAACGTCAATGGCTTTTTACATGCGGCAGGTAAAGACACACCTTATACACATTGGTGTACGGCTTGCCACGGTCCAGCTTTAGAAGGCGATCTAAATTCCGGTGTACCGTCATGTACCGCGTGTCATGATCAAGTGTGGACGGAAGCTCCGCCCAGCGGTGGTGGCAGTACCAGTAATCCACCCTCAAATCATACGAATAATGTAAGTGGCTTTTTCCATGCGCCGGGTAATCAAACGCCCTATAGTAGTTGGTGTACGGCCTGCCACGGCGACGCTTTACAAGGCAATCTGGATTTAGGCGCGCCATCGTGCACCGCGTGTCATGGCCAAGTGTGGACCGAAACCGCTCCACCCAGTGGTGGTTCCAGTAATCCGCCGTCCAACCATACGAATAGTATAAGTGGCTTCCTGCACGCTCCGGGTAATCAAACGCCCTATAGCAGTTGGTGTACGGCCTGCCACGGCGACGCTTTGCAAGGCAATCTGGATTTAGGCGCACCGTCATGCACCGCGTGCCACAGTGTAGTTTGGACGGAAACCGCGCCACCTAGCGGTGGAGGAAGCGGTAGTCCGCCGTCCAATCATACGAATAATATAAGCGGCTTCCAGCATGCGCCGGGTAATGAAACTCCCTACACCAGCTGGTGTACAGCCTGTCACGGTGACGCTTTACAAGGCAATCTGGATTTAGGAGCTCCATCATGCACAGCGTGTCACACTGTACTTTGGTCGGAAACGGGCGGTGGATCTACCGGTATACTGCCGTCTAGTCATACTAATAATATCAGTGGCTTCCTGCACGCACCGGGTAACGAAACGCCATACAGCAGCTGGTGTACGGTCTGTCACGGCTCCTCCTTACAAGGTGATTTAGATCTAGGAGCACCAGCATGTACCGCATGCCATGCTGTACTTTGGTCAGAAACGGGCGGCGGACCCACTGGTAATCCGCCTGCTAACCATACGGACAACCAGAGTGGCTTTTTACATGCCCCGGGTAAAGAAACGCCCTATAGCAGCTGGTGTTGGGGTTGCCACGGCTCAGATTTACAGGGAAATCCAAGTATGGGTGCACCACCATGCACCGTGTGCCACACTGTGTTGTGGTCCGAAACTTCCAGTGCTGCTCGTCGCCTTCCATCCAATCATACTGATAGCCAAGATGGCTATCGGCACGCGCCGGGTAAAAATAATCCCTATACTAATTTGTGTACCGTTTGCCATGGTGCAGACTTAAGAGGCTATTTGGCACCGTCATGTTACACGTGCCATGGCCGGGAGTGGAATGAGAGCGGCCCGTAAAGTAGTAGCGGCGGTAGTAAGCAGAGAAGAGGAGGAAGGCGGCTTATACCAAGGCGGTATTGTATAGTAATTGTAAAGTGAACTTTTGTGCGGCGAGTATTACGGCGGCGCACCAACGGAACGCTGAATAGATGACTCAGACCTAACGCTGAGCGCGTTTCCGCAAGTGCATATACAAACAGGTTAATCTGCTGGTCTTTTGTTGCCGCAGCGTTTCGAGTGCTGGACGGTATTCTTGCCGCTTAAAAGTTCGAGATTCAACGACGTTATAATTAATTTAAACGTGCTAGGGGCAAGACCTGTATTAGTAGTGACGGGCGTAACGTCTCCAGTCGCTGCGGTCGTGAACTGCGGCTTAGGCACTGGCCGGTTTAGCGATAATCAATCTAAAATCTGGTAGTAATGCACGCTAAAAAGCTGGCTTTCATCCGTCCAAACGTTGACCAAACCAAATCCCGCTTGCCTGGCAAGACCCTTAAATTCATCGACGGAATATTTGTATGAGTTTTCCGTGTGAATGCTTTCGCCCTCCTTGAAGTGGAAGGTATCTCCGTTGATATGGATTTCCTGAGTTTGGTTGCTTACTAAATGCATTTCAATGCGGCTTTGGGATTCGTTATAAAACGCGCGATGCTCGAATTTGTTGACGTCGATGTCTGCGCTGAGTTCACGGTTGATTCTATGCAGGAGATTTAAGTTGAATTCGGCTGTCACCCCCTGGTTGTCGTTGTAGGCCGCGTTCAAAATAGCGGGCTCCTTTTTTAAATCCACACCAATCAAAAAGCCTCCATGGGGTTTCACCATCGCGGCGATGTTCTTGAGAAATCGCACGGCATCCCGGGGCTCGAAATTACCGATACTGGAGCCGGGAAAAAACGCTACCGTTCGCGAGTCACTGTCACTGAGAGGGACTGTCATAGTCTTGGTGAAGTCAACGCAAGTGGCATGAATATCCAACCAGGGAT
>JASFLL010000230.1:0-4079 GCA_050118115.1 Thioalkalispiraceae bacterium | reverse complement strand
GTGACTTCAGGACGCTCATCCACTGGATATTTTCATAGGGTGTCAGTTTCTCATGCTCCTGGTCCAGAAGGTCGGCCGAGCGTACATCAATAATACGGGTGGTCATGTCGGCTCTTTCCAGGTTGCGACCCATCCGCAAAAAATCATAGCCAATATCATGATACATGGTGCCTGCTAATTGGCCTGTGATAGTTTGCGCACCGAGGATGACTTTCTGGAGATAATTATGACGATTTTTTCGGGCAATGCCTGACTGGGTATTGGACTTGGCGACCAGAAAAAGATCGTTGATACTTTCCCAGGTTTCTCTGGGAATGATGTCGCGGATTGTCCTGGCATTCTCTCTTGCGAGTTGCAGGGAACTCACAATTGAACCAGGATTATTCGGGTCGGCAATCATGAACCGCAATATATTGCGTTCATTTAGTTCATCATAGTTATCATGGAAGAGCTGGTCACTACCCATTATTTCGGTAATTGGTTCCCAGCCAACATTGGCACTACGGGGCAGGTCCAGTATCAGGTTAGTCGTAACGTTTATAAGGCGCGCTGTATTTTCAGCACGTTCTATGTAACGTGCCATCCAGTAGATATTCTCTGCAACTCGCGAAAGCATGGTTAGTGATCCGCCATATCTACGATCCAGGTGTCTTTGGAGCCTCCACCCTGGGATGAATTTACCACAGTTGAACCCTTGCGTAATGCGACCCTGGTCAGGCCTCCCATGGTTACGTGGGTTGCATCCTTACCCGACAGGATAAAGGGGCGCAGATCAAGGTGTCTGGGTTCGACCCGATTACCTACCAGAGTAGGGGCCGTTGACAGTGTCAGCATGGGTTGCGCAATATAATTACGTGTATCACGTTTAATTAATTTTTTGAATTTTTCACGTTCTTTATTACTGGCCTGAGGACCAATTAACATCCCGTAACCACCCGATTCATTGGCTGGCTTGACAACAAGTTTGTCGATATTTTCCAGTACATAATCACGTTCGGCTTTGTTGATGCACTTGTAGGTAGGGACGTTTGGGATCAACGGATCCTGATCCAGATAATATTTGATAATTTCGGGTACATAGGCATAAACGACTTTATCGTCGGCAACACCTGCACCAGGTGCATTGGCTAGCGCAACATTACCTGCTTTCCAGGCACGCATCAGGCCGGGAACGCCAAGTACAGACTCAGGATGGAACGCTTCCGGATCAATAAACATATCATCGATTCGGCGGTAGATGACATCAACACGGGACAGCCCTTCTACAGTCCTCATATAGACGATGTCTTTTTCATCGACATAGAGGTCACGACCTTCGACCAGTTCGGCGCCCATTTGTTGTGCCAGGTAGGAATGTTCAAAGTAAGCAGAGTTATATATTCCCGGTGTGAGTACCACGACTTCAGGCTGTGCAATTTCGCGGGGTGACAGTGATGCCAGGGTATCGTAAAGCTGTGAGGGATACTCATCCACGGGCAGGATACTGTAGTCTTCAAACAGGTCAGGAAAGACCCGTTTCATGACCATACGGTTTTCCAGCATGTAGGACACACCAGAAGGAACGCGTAGATTATCTTCCAGTACAAATACAGTACCATTTTCATCGCGTACCAGGTCAGAACCGCAAATATGAGCCCAGATATTGTGCGGCGGATCGATGCCAACACACTGTGGCCGGAAATTAACAGAGTCCTTTAGTAGTTCTCCAGGAAATACCTTATCTTTAATGATTTTCTGGTCATGATAAAGATCATCGATGAACAGGTTCAGGGCCTGTACACGTTGTTGTAAACCACGTTCAATTTGATCCCACTCGGTTTTGGGAATGATACGTGGAATAATATCGAACGGCCAGGCACGGTCGATGGAGCCTTCATCTTCCGAATAGACAGTAAAGGTGATACCCATGACATGGATTGCCAGTTCTGCAGCAGCTTTGTATTCCTCAATTTCTTTATCTTTAAGTGCACGAAGATAATCACACAAAGATTGGGCGGCAGGGCGAGGTTTTCCAGCCGCGCGGATCAGTTCGTCGTAGATACCTTTGACTTTGTAACTGCCCCAGCGAATGGCCATAAAAGAGTTTAAAAGTGAATGTATATTCACTATAACAATTACATGGCTGAATGTAAAATAGGCACAACTTTTATAGTAAATTATGCTATTTTTGACTAATGACAGATTCCTGCACACTTGTAGTGCAGAATTAACTAGATAAGAAAACTTATGACTTATTGTGTAGCTATTAAAGTAAATGAAGGCATTGTTTTTGCCTCTGATTCACGTACAAATGCGGGGGTAGATTATGTCCGCACCTACAGCAAAATGCACTCCTATTCATGGCCAGGTGACAGGACGTTAGTAATTTTAACATCTGGTAATCTTGCGACAACGCAGGCCGTTATCAACAAAATCGAGCACGACCTGAATGATGACAGGAGCCGATTTAATCTGAAGCAGGCAAAACAGTTATACGAGGTTGCACATTACATTGGTAAACTTAATCAGCAGGAACAGGCTGAGCATGGTAAGGCTTTTAAGGAAAACCGAAAAGCACTGGGAGCTACATTTATTGTAGGCGGCCAGATAGGTGAAAGCGATGACGATATTTTCCTGGTCTATCCCGAAGGTAATTACATTACGGTCTCAGCTGAGACACCCTACATGCAAATTGGCGAAACAAAATATGGCAAACCTATCCTTGATCGAATTATTAATGAAGCGACGAGTCTCAATGATGCAGCACGTTGTGCCCTGGTTTCACTCGATTCGACCATGCGCAGTAACGTCTCGGTAGGGCCACCCCTGGAGTTGGCGATTTACAGGGCTAATTCACTTGTTGAGCCGACGTACATGAATATCGATTTAACTTCGTCGTTTTTTAAAGACATGCAAACTCAATGGGCCGAAGGTCTGCATAATGCCTTTAGAAACTTACCCAAGTTTGAATGGGAAAGTTGAACTGACAGGTATGAACATTCACTATGAATAAATCCCTGATTCATGGTGATAACGTAGACCGAGGTTGAGCACGCGTTGAATTAGTTGCTCATAATTCAAACCGGCTTTTTCTGCGGAGAAGGCCACATCTTCATCCATAGCAATCGCCGCGTTCGGATTGGCTTCGAGAATATAAAGTTTCCCTTCATCTGACAAACGCAGATCGATTCGTGCATAGCCACTCATTCCCAGCACCCTGTAGGTACGTTTACAAAGTTTGACTATCTTTTCCGGCATGCCATTTGGCAGGTTACGAACAAACTGATAATCAATCCCGTATTTCTCACGGTACTTTTCATTCCATTTAACATTGTATGTTGCGATCTTATGAATATTGTCGTCAATATTGTCGAATACAAGTTCGCGAACTGGAAAAACTTCGAGTCGTTTATTACCAATCACTGTCGCATAAAGCTCACGTCCGTCAATATATTGTTCTGCAATCGCATCTCCCTCGGCAATGTCAAAAAGTTGTTTAACTCTGTCAGCAAGTTCCTGCGGTGTTGTCACGTATGATGATTGGGCGATCCCAACAGAACCCTGTTCAACTGTAGATTTAACAATCAGGGGATAAGGTAGCTTTTTTAACTGACTTTCATTAATTTTTCTATTACGCGGGAAAACGAAGAATTTGGGAACCCGAATACGATGATAGGTCAGGATCTTCTTCGATAATGATTTATCTCGGCCCAGTAACAACCCGCGTGGGTTACAGCCTGTATATGGCATCTTGACCATATCAAGATAAGAAGCAATATAATAATCAAGTGCGCCTATATCCGCAAAGGCTTCCATCATGTTATATGCGATATCAGGTTTCCATTCCTGTATGGTTTCCTGGATCGGTTTGATCGAGTCATCCACGCCCACGATGGTTACATCATGTCCAAGTTTGATTAGTGCATTATGAACATCGAATTCAGTTTTGCAATCCTTGATGCGAGCATCATCCCGATCGGAGATATCTGCCGGTGGAATCATATTTGAATGGGTCAACATCATGACGCGTAATTTCTTCATAGCGAAATGTGAAAACCTCCGCTATGTAGTTTATTCATTACCAGCATGGTAAGGCAGGC
>JASFLL010000229.1:0-4084 GCA_050118115.1 Thioalkalispiraceae bacterium | reverse complement strand
CACCGAAGAAATAGGACCGATAAACGGTACGAATGTGAACAAGCCTGCAATCACTCCCAGCACTAGAGCCAGTGGCATGTCTATTAATCCCAGCGCTAAAGTGGTTAACACCCCCACTATGGCCATAGAGGTGAAACGTCCGACTAACCACCAGCGTAAGGCATGGCCTAAGGCATCCAATACTTCAGCCGCACGCCCACGAATTTGTTTCGGTATCAGGTGCAAAAATCCGCGCACATAAATTTCCGGCTGTAGGGCTAAATAAAATCCGATAAAACCAATAACAAAAATATTGGCGATTGCCTTGAAAGTGGTTGAGAAGACAACGGTTACATCTGCCAGGATTTCCGGCGCACTGGGTTTGAGACGTTCAATGAGTTCGATGTTTTTGAGTAATTGTCCCCACGGCTGTGCGGTAATCATTTTATTTAACCGGTCCACGGCCAAAGGTAACCGGTCTGCGAGTTCCGAAACCTGATCACTGAAGCGGGGACCGGCCAACATTAAAAATGCTATCAAAGCCGCCAGTAATAGCAACATGACAGTTCCCCGCGCTATGCCTTGCGGCATGCGTAACCACTGTGTTATCAACATAGCCAGGCCATCCACTAATATGGCGAATAATATGGCTGCAAAGATAACCAAAAAAATTTGCGCCGCTGGCCACAAGGTGAACAAAACCAGGGCCAGTAATACGACGATACCTGTAACCACTATCGAGGACTTCTTAAACGATTGGGTGTCACTCATTAGTAATGATGGTTTTTAGGTGCTCTCACCGTTGTGGCCGACGAGGGGGAGGGGATGCGTAGCGTTTGCGCTTCAATAGGCGGTCGCGTAATGCGGGACTGGCACCTAAAACCGTTCCGGCCACCAATGCCGCAATCATGACGTCGGTGGTACGTATCCCGCTTTTGCTTAAACTCTCACCGACAATCTCGCCAAGGTGAGCGGCGGTATCGACCATGGTTTGAGCCTCGGCATTTTCCATTGGCGGTTCGATCGGCGATTCGGGCTGTGTAGTTCTGCGCCAGTACAATAATGTCAGCCACGCGCCCAGAAGCGATAACAATAATATTCCGCAACCAACGATAAGCCCGGCCACCCATGGAACGAACACTTCGCTCAAGGAAAGATAACTTCCGACGGCAACGAATCCCAGACCGCCTAACGCGGCCCAACCGCATAGGGCGAGAATTAATGTTCTGGCAATGAGGCTATGATACCAGGCGGTCAATCGTTTAACACCTCGCGCCGCAATGTCCCGCGCCATGCTCCACCACCACGACATTGCGCGTTTTAGTGATGGCGGCGGTCTAACAGCATGCCAGCGACGAACCCGACCCCGAACGCCGTCAGCACGCTCGTTAAAGGGCGCGACTCAACCTCCTTACCAAAAACACCGTACGCATCTTCCGCCCGATCACGTACTGATTCACCGGCCTGGCGGGCGCGCTCGTAAGCCCGATCAAAAGCTTGCTGCCCCTGGTCAAGGCCTGCGTCTTTTATCGCTTTCACTAAAGACGCCATATCTTTACGTAAATCCGAAATATCCGATTTTAACTTGTTAACTTCGCTAGTGATATCTTCATTGGCCATTATGTTACTCCTTGTCTTTACGGCTGTAACGTTAATGCATACGGGCTTAAGCGTGGTTCATATAGATCAATTTCGCTATTACTTTGCGGTACCCCAATGTCGTTAAAACAGTGTCCTTAAAATATGCCGTGATGCACCGTTTACAGAGGTTAATTTTCTGAATACAAACTCTCGCCTCCACTACCATGTATTTTTAGTTGTAAACGGGTATTGCAACGGGGTACTGTGTTTAACAGGAAAAATAAGTTTTTCCAAGTAAACCCACAAATATGTAATAAAGAATAATCGTGGCTACACATGCGTACATTGACAAATATCAATAACCAATTAAAACTACGTTGCATCGGTAAGCAAGAATGGTCCAGTTTACTTTGGTGGTTCGAAAAAATTGAAGATTCGGGAATATTCGTTGGATAATACACAGGTCGTTCAGGATGCTGTCCATGGATGGGTCGTCGTTATCTGAATCACGGTGGGTGCCTGCGCCAGTATAGGATGAGAATAAAACCGAATAACATACCGCCAAGGTGGGCAAAATGTGCCACGCCCGCCTCGGACCCGGTAACGCCCGCCCAAAGTTCAATGGCAGCATAAATCGTTACAAACCATTTTGCCTTTAATGGCACAGGCGGGAATATCAGTATCAGCACTTCATTGGGAAACCGCATGCCAAACGCAAGCAACAAACCGAAAACACCGCCGGATGCGCCTATTGTTGGATAAAAACCACCGCTCACGCTAGAAACCAACAGTTGTGCCAGCCCGGCGCCAAGCACGCACACAAAATAATAAATCGTGAACGCACGGGAGCCCCATACATTCTCCATGCGCGATCCGAACAGCCACAAGGCATACATATTTAGAAGTAGATGCATCACACTGCCATGTAGAAAACTGTACGTCACCAACTGGAACAGTTGGAAATGCGGTTGCATGACCGACATATGCAACGGCCACAGCGCAAGATTGGCAATCAATTGAGGGCCAAAGGACATTTCCAAAACATACATAGCCACGTTAGCGATCAGTAAGAGAGTGACCACTGGCGGAACTATTGAGTAGGATCTGTTGAAACCAGTCATTAGCGGAATCTTAAGTCCGTCAAACTTAGATGGATTTTACTGTGATTACGATAGGCGCCTCAATCAATTCAAGTCAGCAGCAACGGCAAAAGCCCTACCAGACCGAACAGAATTAGGTAAAATGCCACAATGTAGTTCAAAAGTTTCGGCCAGATAAGAATAGCTATACCCGAGAGCAGCGATATTAGCCACGGACCGGCCATAAAAAAGTCCGTACTCATTTAAATACTCCTGTGGTTATCTATATGGTTATCTATATCAAGTTATCAATAGAAGCGCACTCACCAAACACGCCAGTGTATGCGTTAACAGTATGTGATGGGCTCCAGCCGCCCACTGTGTTGGACACCTCAGTACCTCCGAGCAGTGGGCCGAGAAAGGCGAACACCGAAACCAGCAGGATCGCCTGGGCTGGTGTCATGGCACGGCAGGCGACCACTGTGGCAACCATATTGGCTGTATCATGGAAACCATTTGTGTAAACAAACAACACTAACAGAGTAATATAAATCCCGACAAGCACCCAGGACAACTCCATGTAGATGGGTTAGAGCTTGAAGCTTTGCCCCAGCGCCGGCATGTCAACTCGCGTATCCTGCAGCAATGTGGCAAATCGGCCCATGACTTCTTCCTCACCATGAACCAGGAAGGTCCGTTCGGGGGAATCAATCTTCCGGTGCCAGGCAAGCAATTCGGCTTGATCGGCGTGGGCGGAAAATCCATTGATGGTGTATATCTTTGCGCGTACCGGGATCTCCTCACCATAGACCCGAACTTGCTTGGCACCATCGATTATTTGCCGTGCTAATGTGCCGCTGGCGGCAAAGCCAACGAATACAATGCTAGAATCCTTGCGCCATAGGTTGTGTTTGAGGTGGTGCCGCACCCGGCCGCCAGTACACATGCCGGAGCCGGCTAGAATGACCGCGCCGCCGCCGATACGGTTCAGCGCAATTGATTCGGCCGTCTCGCGCGTGAAGTGCAGTCCCGGCAGATGGAATGGGTCGCGTCCTTCACGAAACAGTTCGGCGGTTTCGGGCTCATAGCATTCGGGGTGACGTTCAAAAATCTCGGTGGCCGAGATCGCCATGGGCGAATCGAGAAATACTTGAATGGAACGGGGTAGGAGTCCCTGTTCCACACCTTCACGCAAGTAGAACAGCAATTCCTGGGCGCGTTCCAGGGCAAATGTCGGAATAATCACATTGCCGCCACGCCGGAAGGTATCGGTAATTGCCTCGTAAAGCTCTTCGACTGAGGGGCCCAAACCTTTGTGTAGCCGGTCGCCATAAGTAGTCTCCATTACCACCACGTCTGCCTTTGGCGGTAGGGCCGGACTGCGGAGAAAAGGTCGTTCAACATTGCCCAGATCGCCGGAAAAAATCACTGTGCGGCGTTGGCCG
>JASFLL010000228.1:0-4088 GCA_050118115.1 Thioalkalispiraceae bacterium | reverse complement strand
CGATACGCTGCCCTTCATACTCAGCATCAACGGTATGCCACTGTACCTTGCTATGTTCTTGATTTTTCATGTAACTAAACCGTTAAATATCCTGCTCTGGGCATCATTTTATTGCTGGGATGTCATTAGACTGTTATATTTACTCTTATCTGGCATGGTCAGGCATCCCATTGTATATCCTTGATTATCATAGGGATAAGAGAAAATCAGGTTTTACGCCATTTACCTCATCGCGAATTGCGAACTGCCAATTACGATATGTAGATGGCCTGAAGAAATAGGTGTGTCTCGTACTCGACTCGAATGTTAACAAATACTCGGGACTGAGACACAATAATGAAATTGCGCTCCCATGGATCCTATACGGAACATGATGAGCAGACCCGGAATTACTTAGACATAACCCTGCAACATCGGGTTGTGTATACAGAACTGGTCTGGCGAACCTACTGCATTGGGCTGTGGTTGAGCGCCGTAAGTATAAGGTTTTAAAAATGAAACGTATGTTGTTTAACGCAACTCAACCGGAAGAGTTGCGTGTTGCCATGGTTGATGGTCAGCGCTTATATGACCTCGACATCGAAACTACCTCCCGCGAATCCAAGAAAGCCAACATTTACAAAGGCCGAATCACCCGAATCGAACCCTCTTTAGAGGCGGCATTCGTCGATTATGGTGCAGAACGTCATGGCTTCTTACCGCTTAAGGAAATCTCTCGCCAGTACTTCAAGCCTGGAACCGATCTCTCGCAGGGTAAAATTAGTATCAAGGAAGTACTGGAAGAAGGAATCGACATCGTCGTCCAGGTTGGTAAAGAGGAACGTGGAAATAAGGGTGCAGCCCTCACAACCTTTATCTCGCTGGCGGGCCGTTACCTGGTATTAATGCCTAATAACCCACGAGCAGGTGGCGTATCTCGCCGAATTGAAGGCGATGATCGTTCAGAAGCGCGGGATGCCATGAGCAGCCTGGAAATACCTTCGGATATGGGCGTTATTCTACGTACCGCTGGAGTCGGTAAAAGTAGCGAAGAACTCCAATGGGACCTGGATTATCTAATCAATCTCTGGCGCGCCATTTCAGATGCTGCCGAACAACGAGAGTCCCCTTTCCTGATTTACCAGGAAAGTAATCTGGTGGTTCGCGCCATCCGTGACTACTTCCGCAATGATATCAACGAAGTCATTATCGACGAACCGAATATCTACAAGCAGGCACGCGAATTCATGGAACAGGTGATGCCGCACAATGTAAATCGCGTCAAGCAATACAGTGATGATGTTCCCCTGTTCACTCGTTATCAGATCGAGACACAAATTGAGTCGGCATTTCAACGTGAAGTCCGCCTGCCTTCGGGTGGAGCCCTGGTTATTGACCCTACCGAAGCCCTGATTTCCATCGATATCAACTCGGCACGTGCAACCAAGGGTAGCGATATCGAAGAAACGGCCTTAATGACTAACCTTGAAGCCGCGGATGAAATTGCTCGACAAATGCGCCTGCGTGATATCGGCGGCTTAATCGTGATCGACTTTATTGATATGACCCCTGCCCGTAATCAACGCGAGGTTGAAAACAGACTGCGCGAGGCCCTGAAACTCGACCGTGCTCGCGTTCAGGTTGGTCGTATTTCACGCTTCGGCTTGCTGGAAATGTCCCGGCAACGATTACGGCCCTCGCTCGGTGAATCCAGCCAGATTGTCTGTCCCCGTTGTGATGGTCAGGGCACGATTCGTGGAATTGAATCCATGGCGCTTTCGATTCTGCGGCTCGTAGAAGAAGAGGCTATGAAGGAAAATACAGCACGAGTCATCGCCCAGGTACCGGTAGATGCGGCGACCTTCCTGTTGAATGAAAAGCGCAAGACCATTGAAGAAATACAGCTGCGTCATAAAGCAAAAATAATTCTGGTACCGAACCTGCAGCTTGAAACACCCCATTTCGAGGTTGTTCGTATTCGTGAAAGCGACATTACACCGGAAATGGAGAAACAGAGCAGTTTCGAAATGGTTAAGCTGCCCGAGGTGGACGTCGAATCAGGCGTTGCTCAACCCGGTCCAGCTCCTGAACAACCCGCAATCAAGTCTGTGATGCCGGCTACGCCACGCCCAGCACCCACGCCGGTGCAAGGACCAGGTCTATTCGTCAGATTATGGCGAGCCCTGTTCGGCACGGGCCAACCCAAAAAACGTAAACCCCAACAGCGACGCCAGCAAGGTCGCAAAACCCCGCAACGCCGTAAATCTACACAACAACGTCGGGGTCAGCAGGCACGTCGCCAGCAACAGGGCGAGCAGCGCCAACAGGCTAAAAGCGGTGATCAGGGGGGCAGTAAAGGTCGCAACCAGCCTAAAAACCAGAATCGCCAAAACAACCGCCAGGCACAACAGACACAGTCGGGGCAACCGACTGCGAATGAGTCCCCTGATAAAACTGAACAACAATCAAATGATGCGGCCAAGAGCGGTCAAAGCAAGCGACGTGGTCGCAGAGGTGGTCGCCGTCGTCGAGCTGCACAGCGCGATAATGAGAACACGGGGTCACAAACTGAGAATAGCCAGCAGTCTGCAGCTGGCCAGAATGACAGCAATTCCCCCAGGCCCGCAGAAAATCAGCAACCTAAAGGCGGACCGGTAAGTAAGTCTGCGGGAACCACAAAATCTACAGCGGAAAAATCGCAACCGGTTACAACCACTGACAACAACACACAGAAGCAGGCAGACACCAGGGCAACGCAGTCTGAAAAGCAGCATCAGCAAGAAGCCCCGCCTGCCAAAACCTCGCAAGCTGCCAGCCCTGCTGAGGGACAGCCTGCCAAGACAGCGAGTCCAGGCCCAGCGAGCAGCAACGTGGCGCCGAAAAAGGCTGAGCAAGCCACCCCGTCTGCCGCTTCCCCAGCGAAAGCGGCAGAAAAACTGGTACAGATCGAGACCCGTTCTGCTCCAGCAGCCGCTGTCAATCAGTCACCGGTCAATAATGAGTCTCCCTCAGAAAACTGAGCTGGATTAGGATTAGCCCGTAGGTAAAGAAAACTGTCGCATATCCGATATCTGGTAATACTAATTAGTTATTACCGGATTGAAGATGCGCGATCTCCTATTCAACACCTGTATTTCAGTGTTGCTTTTATTTGGCTCGACAACTCTCTGCCAGGCAGCTGGAGGAAATAGCGGCTCACCATATTTTGAAATAGCTAAACCCTTTGTCGTAAATCTCGCTGATAAAGGGCGCACGGCATTTCTACAGGTCAAAGCCCAGTTCAAGGTGAAAAACCAGGAACTGAAAGACCAGCTTTATAATAACTTACCGGCCATACAGCATTCCATCATGATGGTACTCAGTGAACAGACTTCAACGGATATCAAATCCGTGGCAGGGAAACAAAAACTTCGTGAAAAAACTCTACAGGAAGTACAGGCGTTTTTAATGAACCAACTGGGTGATCCAGTTGTGGATGAAATATATTTTACCGGGTTTATCATTCAGTAACGGGGAAACCTGCAAACTTGCAGTTGTTTCGGACTATTTACTGTTAAGTCGCAATAGAATATCTTCAAGTAAGCCGTTTGACGCAGCTTCCACCATATCAAACACTCGTTCAAAACCGTGTTGCCCACCATAATAAGGATCGGGAACTTCCTGTTCATTCAGATCTTTAGCAAAATTCAGGAACAAGTGTACTTTGTCTTTATGTTGTTCAGGACAATGGCTCAACAGAATTGACAAGTTATCTTTATCCATTGCAATCACATAATCAAATCTTTCAAAATCATCAGTATTGACTTTACGGGCACGAAGATCACTAATATCGATACCCCGGGTAATTGCTGTCGCCTGGGCCCGTCTGTCCGGTGGCTCTCCTACATGATAAGCATGCGTCCCGGCAGAATCAGTTTGAATTTTCCCTTTTAAATCAGAATTATCAACGACGTAGCGGAAAACGCCTTCAGCTGTGGGTGAGCGACATATATTACCCATACACACAAACAGAACAGTAATCTTTTCTTGCATGATCTTAAAATTCAACCAAAATTAATATTACACACTTATCACGGTATTCTATCATGAGCGAGATAAATATCACGCTT